>NZ_JBEXDZ010000133.1:0-26059 GCF_040606085.1 Streptomyces sp. NPDC005485
ACCTCCGAAGTCGGCAAGATCACCAAGTCGACGCCGATGGGCTCGCTGGACGCCCCCTTCAACCCGCTCTCCCTCGCGATCGGCGCGGAGGCCTCCTTCGTGGCCCGGACGGTCGACTCCGACCGCAAGCACCTCACCGAGGTCCTGCGCCAGGCCGCCGCCCACCCCGGCACCGCCCTGGTGGAGATCTACCAGAACTGCAACATCTTCAACGACGGCGCCTTCGAGGTCCTCAAGGACCAGCAACAGGCCCAGGAAGCCGTCATCCGCCTCGAACACGGACAGCCCATCCGCTTCGGCACCGACCGCGCCCGCGGCGTCATCCGCAACCGGACCACCGGCGACCTCGACGTCGTCACCATCACCCCCGACAACGAAGCCGACGTGCTCGTCCACGACGCCCACACCACCTCCCCGACCACCGCCTTCGCCCTCTCCCGCCTCGCCGACCCCGACACCCTCCACCACACCCCCATCGGCGTCTTCCGCGACATCAACCGCCCCGTCTACGACACCCAGATGGCCGACCAACTCGACACCGCCATCGAACAGAACGGCAAAGGCGACCTCGCCGCACTGCTCACCGGCGGCGACACGTGGACGGTCCTGTCAACTTGACCCGGCCCTGAAGGGCCGGGCTTGGAGGTAGTGCCCAGCTGGCTGCTGGGGTGGACTCCTCCGTCCAGACACCCCGTTATGGGGCGGCAGGGACGCGTGACTCACGCCCCGCATTCCACACGGTCTCGCCACGGGTGGCAATGTTGTGGGAAGCGTTCCGGTCGGCGTGGGCAACGACCCCGCACCCCCGGCAGATGAAAAGCCCCTGGTCGACACGGTTGCGTCTGTCGACGTGGCCGCACTCGGCGCACGTCTGCGACGTGTACGCGGGGTCAACGAAGACCAGGGGCACACCGGCCCGCCTGGCCTTGTAGGCGATGAAGTCTGCGAGCTGGGTGAACGCCCAGGAGTGGAGGGCGACCCGTTGGGGCTTGCGGAGCCGTACCCGGTTGCGGATGCCCCTGAGTTCTTCGAGGGACAGGCCGCGCCCGGTGCGTTCAGCCTCGGTCACGATCGTCTTGGAGATGATGTGGTTGGTGTTCGCGGCGTGCCGCGCTTCCTTGCGGGCACGCGCTTTGAGCCGCCGCTTGGCGCCCTTGGTGCGCTTCTTCTGGAGCTTGGCCCGCAGGGCAAGCTGTCGTTTGCGGTACCGGTTGAGCCCTCGCCCGGCGGCGAGGTAGCCGGTGGAGGCGGTGGCGATGTTTTCGATGCCGAGGTCCACGCCGATGAATCCGTCCGGCTCGTACTGCCCGGCCTCGGGTACATCGCAGGTGGCAACGAGGTAGAACACGCCGTCGCGCTCGATCAGGTCGGATTCGCCCTGCCGGTGCGCCTGGAGCATCTTGAGTGCGTCGGCGGAGCACACGAACCGCACATTCCTGACCCGGCCGTCCACGGTCCAGATGGACACAGTCCGCTGGTCGTACTGCCAGCTCAGGCACCGGTCGTCATACGGCTGGGCAGCCTCGGGGCGAAAGGTGATCGGCTTCGACTCGGCCTTACGGCGACGCCTGGAGCCTTCCCTGCCCAGGTTCCCGGCCCGGATATTGGCCTTGAGAGTGGTGTACGAGTCGCGCACCTTCTTGATGACGTGTTGCGCGGCCTGCGCTCCCAGCCCCCGCACTTTGAGTTCGGCATAGGTGTGCTTGCGCAGTTCGTACTCACGCGGCACGCCGTGCTCGAACGCCATCTGAGACACCCAGTTCGCGGCGTCATTGACCGTGCGCAGGGTGCGCTCAAGCGCGGATGCCTGCACGGCATCCGGTATGAGTTTGACCTGTGTCACGATCTTCACGGGCCTGATCGTAGCGTTGATCTATGTCACCACGCTGGGAGCCAAATCCCGATATTCGCAGGGGCCGTAGCGTCGTCTACACCCTCCACGCACACTTGGTCTTCACCCCCAAGTATCGGCGCGGACCGTTCACCGACGAGATCCTTCGGCGCTGCGAAGAGGTCATGCGCGACGTGTGCACCGACTTCGGCGCGGAGCTGCGGGAGTTCAACGGCGAACGCGATCACGTTCACCTGCTACCCGCCCAAGGTCGCCATCTACCGACTCGTCGGCTCCCTCAAGGGTGTCTCCGCCCGGCGCCTGCGGCAGGAGTTCCCCGGCCACATCCGAAAGTACCTGTGGGGTGAGCACTTCTGGTCGCCGTCCTACTTCGCCGCCTCGTGCGGGGGCGCCCCGCTCGCCGTCATCAAGGAGTACATCGAAAACCAGAAACATCCCGCCTGAGGTCAACAGAGCAGACCCCTGCACCTGCGCAGGTCAGAGCAGCATTAAGAAGCGCCTCCTCCCGGACGTGAACGCCCGGCGTTCCGCGCTAGATCACGCTGAACGAACCGGCCCGTCTGCCGAGGCGGCCGTCACCCTCATGACCAGGCGCCTCGCCCGGAAAGACGCCACCCCAGCTGGTCGGGGAAACCGGCGCCGGTCGATGCTTGAGTCTGTGGCCAGCCGCAGGAGGCCTGTTGTGAGCGGCTATCGGCGGCGGCAGCAGAACTCTGCATGAGAGGGACGGGGAAAGGCGCGGGAGACGATGTCGAACCCAGCTCGTTGCAGCATGCCCTCGACAATCCAGGTGTAGGTGGAGAACTCCTCTCGGACGTGGGCTTCGAAGTCGGCCTTGGTGAAGCCCTCGCCGTCCAGGCGTCCTGCTGTGTCGATCCACTGCTGCAGGTGCGTCTCCGCGCTGGAGGGCTCGAAACTGAAGATCACGTCCCACAAGTAGAAGGACCCGCCAGGACGGAGCATCCCGGCTGCGTTGAGCAGGGCCTGCTGCTTCCAGAAGTCCGGAAGCTGGTGCAGGGCCGACTTCGTAGTCACCACGTCGGCGAGAGGGCGCTGGTGGGTGTAGTCGAGAAAGCCGGCGTGGTGCCACTGCGGTGCAACACCGAACCGATCGGCCCTCGCCTTGGCGAAGGCCAGCATTTCCTCGGAGACATCTACACCGTGAGCGACGGCCCCGCGCCGTACGGCCTGGACGGCCAGTGAGCCGGTACCGCACGCGAGATCAACCAGTTGGGTGCCTTCGGTAACGCCCAAGCGGTCCAGCAGCGCGTCGTCAGCCTGCGGATCAGTGCCCTGGTTGCGGTCGTAGGCAGCGACTGCGGCTTTGCTGCCCAAGTCGATGCCGACCGGCGTGTATTCGGAGAAGTACCAGACGGGACGGGGATGTGTGGTGTCGCTTCGTGGCATGCCCCGTTTGTAGGCTCGCCACAGGACTTACGGCAACGGCAACTTACGTACCGCGGCATTGCGAAAGGTGAAAGGTGCAGGACCACGACCAGTACCGGCTCTTCCTCCACCTCGCGGAGACACTCAGCTTCACCCGCACTGCGGCTGACTGCCATGTCAGCCCTGCCACACTGTCCCGAACCGTGCAGCGGCTTGAGGCTGCCACCGGACATCGCTTCCTCGACCGCGGCCCTCACGGGGTATGTCTGACCACGCACGGCCGAGCCTTCCGCCAGTACGCAGCCGAAGCACTGGACCTATGGGCCCGCTACTGCAGCGACGGTGCAGCGGACGATGATCTCAGCGGACACCTGCGGGTGTTCGCCTCCGTCACCGCATGCCACACCCTCGTTCCCGACCTGCTCACCCCCCTGCGCGACGCGCACCCGCGCGTGAGTATTTCCTTACGCACCGGTGACGCCGCAGCCGCCCTTGCCCTGCTGGACCAGGGCGAGGCCGACCTTGCCGTCGCAGCCCTCCCGGCCCGGATTCCCGCCACCGTGCTCGCCCGGCAGATCACACGGACCCCGCTCGTCCTCGTCCAGGCCGGCCCCGCTCCGGCCGACGAGGAGTTCACAGCCACAGCGGGGCCTTTCGTCCTGCCACGGCAGGGACTCGTACGCGCTGCCGCAGACCAGTGGTTCCGAGCCCTGGGTATCCGTCCGCACATCGCTGCCGAGACCGACGGCCATGAAGCGCTCCTCACCCTGGTCGCTCTGGGCTACGGCACGGGCATCGTCCCCGATCTTGTCCTGCAACACAGCGGACTCCGCGCCAGACTTCGGCAGGTGACCGCCTCATCCGTACCAGATCAGCTCGCCATCGGCGTCTGCATCCGACGGGCCGACGTACACCGCCCCTTGGTTGCTGCAGCCTGGGCGGCAACCCAGCCGGGCAGAGCGGACCGCCTAGCTCAGCTGTGATGGGGTTCGAAATCACGAACTGACTCACAAGCGCTGCACTTCTCCCCACCGCGACGACGAGCGAAGCCCGGCGCGGCGTAGGAGAATGGCGTGAGAGGGCGAAAACCTGATGAGGCCAAGGGGCACGCGTCGCCCTTCACCCTCGCGTCGCAATGCACCCTCCTTGGTCGCCCCTCCTTGTCCCGTCGCTCATGTCGTCTGCCGCCGGATTCGTCTGCCGAATGCTGACCGCCGTGCTTGTGAGCATCGCGATCGGGTGGGCTCCGACGGCGTTCTCTGCGCCGGGGGCGACCGGAGAGCTGTCCATTGCTCTCAGCCCCTCCACAGGGCCTCCGGGGACCACTGTGCAGGTCACCTTCGCAGGCTGCACCACCACCAAACTCGGCACACACATCGTCACCGACATCTACTGGGACGGTGGCAACGTCGGCGGATTCTCCACAGAAACCCAGGCCGATGCCGCATTCGACGTGCCGGCGAAGGCAGACGCGGGCTCTCATACGGTGACGGCGGTCTGCGACAACGGGGTCAGCGGCAAGGCGCCGTTCACGGTCACCCCGACTGACAGCGGGGACGGAAGCGGACCAACCACACCCCCACCTGGGGACGGACACGGAACGACACCCCCACCTGGGGACGGACACGAAACGACACCCCCGCCCGCTCCCACCATCACGGTGGACCCCTCTGAAGCCGAGCCCGGCACGACGATAAGCGTCGATGGCTCCGGATTCGACGACTGCTACACGGACGACACACCCGGCTCGGTCGATGTCTCCGTCGACGACACCTCCATCTCCACGAAAGACATCGATCCCGAAACAGGCGGCTTCCATGTCGAAATCGACGTCGGTTCCACCGCCACAGCAGGCACCCACACGGTGACTGCAACATGCAACGACCCGAGCACCATCTACGCCGACACCACATTTTCCGTGACCGACACGACGACGAACGGAACCGGCACCGGAGGCAATAACACAGGCGGCACCAATGACAGTGGCGGGACCAATGGCGGAGACACCGGCGGGACCGGAGGCGGGAACACCGGTGGTACCAACGCGGGAACCACCGGCGGCGGAACCCACGGCGGAGACACCTCGACGCCCGTCGGATGGGTGGTCGGACCTTCCCTGTTCGGGGCACTGCTGCTCCTGGGAGCACTGATCCCCCTGATCAACCACCGGCAGCGCGGACCGCGCTGGGTACGCAACCACATCCGAACGTCGCTGCGCATCACGCCCGGGACGGCCGACCTGCGCGAGCAGCACGACAGCGGATCGGTCAACTGCACGGTTCGGCTCGAACCCCACATGGATCCAGGTGACCAGAGCCTCGAAGGAGGGTGAAGCGATGACCACGACACAGTGGCCCGAGCCCCTGACGGTCCGCGCCTTCCTGCTCGGTCACGAGGGCCCCGACGCCGCCGAGACGCTTTTCGGCCCGCTCCACGACGGCGGGACGGCCCGAACACTCCTCGACGGAACGCGTCCCCTGCCGGCCGCGGCGGATCGAGCTGTCGAGCACCAACTGGCGAGTGCCATCGATTCCTTCCTCGGTCTGGAATTCTTCGACGTGACAGCGATCGGATGGCGAAAGCACCCCGCCCTCAAGGCCGCCGCACGCCGCACCCGCGCCGCGCCGGGCAGCGAGGAAGTGGTCGCCCTCGCCACTCACCAGGTCACCTCCAGCCACAGCCCCTATGTCGACGTCTTCCTCGACGGCGCCAAGATCGGCACCCTTGACGTGAGACTCATCCTGATCTTCCGGATCGGCGGGCTCGTCGCCATCGTCCGCAACGCCCACCTGGTCTCCATACGCAGCGGGCATTGCGTACTGGAGGCGCGTCTCGCCCTCCGGCGGATCGTGTTGGCGCAACGACAAGGCAAACTGGATCTTCCCGGTATCTGGCACATGCACGACCCGATCCCGCTGCTCCATGACGAGCCGCCGCCTCCTCCTCCCCCACCGCCCCACCAGCCACCGCAGCCTCCGCCCTACGCCCCGCGTTGAACACGGCCCCGACCGGCCGGTGCCGCAGCCGGGGCTCCACGCCTGCAACGCCTGCCTTGACATCTCCCCCCCCGGCTGAAGCAGGGGGATTCTTCCCTCGCGGGTTGAGCTTTCTGCTTCTCGGACAGCAGCTGCCCCGAATCAACGGCGGGGGACATCCTCGGGCTTCAGCCCGAGGAGCATGTCAAGCCTTGTCGTGCCGGCCGGCGTGAGAGGTGCACACCTTCGTCAGGTCGCCGGCCGCGTCGGTGACCGGGCTGAGGTCGGGGCTCTTGTCGCCGCTCTTGATCGACGCACGGACGTTGTCGACCGCCTTGCTCAGGTCGTCGACCGCCTTGTCGGTGTCCGCGTTGTTGGACGTGTCGCCGATTTCCTTCAGGTCCTTGTCGATGGAGTCCAGGGAGGCGTCGGCCCGGTCCTGGTTGACGACCGCGTGCGCGGCCGCGAACTGGAGGTCGGTGATGTCCTCGGCGATGGAGTGGACGGTCTGCATGCAGTCCAGAGCCTTGTCGACGGCGGAGCAGCCAGTGACGAGACCGGCGGTGAGTGCCGCGGTGGCCGCGGTGAGGGCGATCGCGGTACGGCGGTGTCGGCGCGCGGCCATGAATGGGTCCCTCCCCTTGTCGGGCCCCCGCGAGAGGCCCCGTGGTACCCGTAGGGGCGCGAGGGAGCAGGCCGGCTGGTCTTGCCGGCCGACCCGCTCGATGCTCCCGGCCCGCACTAGGGGTGGCCTCGCGTGCCGCCTGAGAAGGCGTCCAGTGCGGGTGGATGCCCTTTGTTCTGCGGTGGGTTCCTTGCCGGGTTGGGTGCGGTGTCGTTTGTCGGGGCTCGGGAGCCGGGAGGGGCGGCGTGCAGCCGAAAGCCCCGGCTGGTCGGGGGAGGCCGGCCGGGGCCCGGGTGGCGGCGTGCGGAGGGCGGTCGCCTCGCGGCGAAAGGCTCCACGGGGCTTCAGCCGAACGATCGTCCCCGTGGGCGGGGGTTGAGGCCCGGGGACACTGTCCCCTCCGCAGCCACATATGGATGAACGGTCAACCACCCCTGCTTGTTCCGGCGTTGGGGCGCTGGCGCGTGTGAGCTGTCCCACCCCGGCCGGGGACGAGCCGATCAGGCCGTGCCCGGGGACTTCGTGGCCTGGGCGAGCTTGCCCGTCACGTCCACGGTGCCCTGGGCGGGCGGTGCCTGGACGTCGGCCTTCGTGCCGAAGTCGGTGAACTTGAGCAGGGTGGTGCTGGTGACGGCCGGGGTCTTCTGTGCGTCCTTGGTCTGCGGGCGCAGGGTCAGGCGGATGCTCTCCTGGCGCAGCCGGCCCTGGCTGTCGAGCCACATGTCCAACGGCAGGGTGGAGGTGCCCAGTTGCCGGCGCAGCTGCTCGCCCTTGGCTGCATCGCCCTGTGCCAGGGCCTTCACGTCGACCGTGACGCGGTAGTGCGTGGTCCGCGCGCCGTCGATGGTCTCGCTGCCCACCTTCGTGACGTCCCGGTCGCTGACCTTCTTGGTGTAGGTGAACGGTTCGGCCGGATCGCTGACCTGGCCCCCCGCGTTGCCGGACCCGGACTGCTTCAGCCGGGCCAGGTCGATCTTCATCCACGTCTTGCCGCGGGGCAGTTCGCTGCGCTGCGCGGCGGGCGGCTTCTGGTAGACGATGCCGTCGAGCACGCGCTGCTCGATCCGCTGCCCCTGAGCGGTCAGCGTCATGCGGCTGTCGCCCTCTTTGAGGTTCATCACGCCCTCGCCGCGGACGGTGACGCTCTTGCCCTGCGCGGCGGCCCTGGAGGTGACGGTCATCCTCGCCGTGTCGGCCGCGGCGGTCCTGCTGTAGGCGGCCTTCACCGCCCGGGACTCGGACGCGCCCTGCTGTGTGCCCTTGGACGTATCCGCTGCCCTGTCCGAACCGTCCCCGTCATCGGAACAGCCGGCCAGCCCGGCCGCCAGCATCATCACCGCGGCGGTTCCTGCGACGCGTGTCCTCGACGTCATACCGGTTTTCCCCTCAAGTCGGGTCATACGGAGTCAAGTTGACCCGATCCCGGGTTCCCCGTCCTTCCCCTGCCACTCCTTGCGGCGCTGGCACGTCCCCTGCATCAGGCCACCGTCTCCCGGAACGCGCCGGGGCGGGCTCACTGCGGCGCCGAGCCCGCCGCGAAGCCGTCGAGCTGCTCCTTGGACCACGTGAGCCTGCCGGCGCGCAGGTCTTCGGTCACCGCGCGCACCCACTCCAGTTCCGCGGCCGTCACGGCTTTGAGGTACTCGGTCTCCAGGCGGGTGACGCGCGGCAGCCCCTGCTCGGTCTCTGCGGCCAGGGCCGCCTGCAGTGCGTCGAGCTTGTTCGTGAGTGCCTCGGCCCGCCGCTCCAGTACGTCGCCCACGTCCTGCGCAGTGAGCAGCAGCAGGTTGGAGAGGGCGGCCGGGAACTCGGGGAACTCGTCCTTGGGTGCGGCGAGCATCTCCTCCAGCCAGGCGCGGGCCCTCTCGCGTCCCGCGTCGGTGACTTCGTAGACGGTCCGCTCGGGGTACTGCTGATCGCGCTCCGTCTCGCGGACCGCGATCAGTCCGTCGCCGTTGAGCCGCTCGATGGTGCGGTAGAGGCTCGCGCGCTGCCTGACGTTGACGACCTGTTCCTTGCCCCAGTCCTTGACCAGCCGCTGGATGCCGTAGGGGTGCAGGGGCTGGTAGTGCAGCAGGGCCAGGACGGTCAGGGCGAGGGGGGAGCTGCGGGGAGCGGAGGGCGTCATGGGCCTGATTTTAGCCCCGAAAGAACTAGTTGACGAGATACTAGTTTCAATGTGACTATCGAGTGGTCAGTACGACACCTCGCACCGAGAGGAACCACCGAGATGTCCCTCACCGAGCGCATCCACTGCGACCACGGCCTGGTCAAGCACCTGGGCAACTGGACCGAGGCCGGCCGCTTCGAGGTCAGGGCCCGCCGCGGCGCCGCGGTCCTCGACCTGCGTTCCCCCCACCTGCCCGACGACGTCGACATCCACCTCGACATGGACCGGGCCATGGTCAAACTGCTCGTCGACGACGGCGCCACCGTCCACCACGGGGACCTGAGGTGGACCGCCCGCGGCAGGATCAAGGACTCCCCGTCCCCCTCCACCGGCGCCAAGACGGCCGGCCGCCGTATCCACCTGTCCGGATCGGCGGCGAACAGCGAGATCCGCGTCCACCGCGGCGGCATCGCGATCCTGTCGGCGATGTTCTCCCGCGCCTACGTCCAGGACGTGCGCCGCGCCCACCAGACCGGCGGCGCACCGACGATCGACGACCCGACCAGGGGGCACCGGTCATGACCCGCACGAACAAGGCCCGCACCGCCCTCGTCATCGGCGGCGGGATCGCAGGCCCCGTCGCCGCGATGGCCCTTCACAAGGCAGGCATCGAGGCCGCCGTCTACGAGGCGTACGACTCCACGGCCGACGGGGTGGGAGGCGGCATGTCCATCGCCCCCAACGGCCAGAACGCCCTCGACGCGATCGGCGCGGGCGACCTCGTGCACGCCATCGGCACGCCGGTCACCGCCATGGGCCTGCGCAGCTGGACGGGCAAGCACCTCGCACGGTTCGCCCCGCCCTCCCGCCTGCCGTCCCTGCAGTTCGTCTGGCGCAGCGACCTCTACCGGGCGATCTACGACGAGGCCCGGCGCCGCTCGGTCCCCGTCCATCACGGCAAGCGGCTGACCGGCACGACGGACACCGCCCGCGGCATCACCGCGCACTTCGCGGACGGAACGCGGGCAAGCGCCGACATCCTCATCGGCGCCGACGGCATCCGCTCCACGGTCCGCCCCCTCATCGACCCGGCCGCGCCGCAGCCGCACTACGCCGGCCTGGTCTGCTTCGGAGCCCGGCTGCACGATTCCGGACTCCCCTCCACCGACGGCGTGATGTACATGTGCTTCGGCAAGCGCGCGTTCTTCGGCTACCAGGTCTTCGGCGACTCCTCGGCGGTGTGGTTCGTGAACCTGCCCCACCCCCTGGCGATGACCGTCGAGGAGGCCCAGGCGATCGGCGCGCAGGAGTGGATGCGCACCCTGCAGACCGCCTTCGCCGACGACCGCACCCCCGCCCTGGAGATGATCAGCCGTACCGACGTCGGCCAACTCCTCATCACCGGCCCGATGGAGAACATGCCCAGGGTCCCGACCTGGACCCGCGGCCGTATGACCCTGATCGGCGACGCGGCCCACGCCGCCTCGTCCAGTTCCGGGCAGGGCGCCTCCCTCGCCGCCGAAAGCGCCGTCGAACTCGCGCGCTGTCTGCGGGACCTGCCCTACGACCAGGCATTTGCGGCGTACGAACACCTGCGCCGGCCCCGCGTCGAACGCATCATCAAACTCGGCGCCCGCACCAACAGCAACAAGACCGCCGGCCCGGTCGGCCGCGTCCTGCGCGACCTCGTGATGCCGGCGACCATGAAGCTGATCAACCCGGAGAAGATGGCCTGGCAGTTCGACCACCACATCGACTGGGACGCGAAGACACTCCCGCTCGCATGAACTGCGGCCCGTCCTGGGCCGCCAGGCCGGGAGGGGGCCGGCGCCCGCGCACCGGTCCGGGCCGGTGCCCCGATACCTTACGCACCCCTGGCTTCGGCGACCTGTTCGCGCACGACGGCGACGCCTCCCTCGGGGACGGTGACCGAGCCGGTGACCGGTTTGCCGGTGAGGAGTTCGATCCCGTCGGCGGGGATCTCGGCGCCGTGGCCGGCGTGGTCGATGAAGAAGAGGTAGTCGGCGTCGGCGCCGCGCCGCCTGACCACCTCGATGCCGTCCGGCACCTCGCGCTCCGGGCGTACGCCCGCCTCCTGGCGGATGCGCTGCAGGACGGCGGCCAGGGTGGCGGGGTCCGGGTGGGTGGCGACATACCAGGCGGAGCCGCTGCCGTAGGTGTGCCGGGTGAGGGCGGGCACGCCTGCCAGGGGTCCGTCCGCGTAGCTGGCGACGGCCTGTGCCCCGGTGAGCCGGAGGCGTTCGCTCCACAGGTCGGCGCTCGCGCCGTGCGGGATCTGGCCGGCCAGGGCGAGTGACTGGCCGGGCAGCAGGGGGAACGGCTCGTCGCCGTGCACCCCGAGGATCTCGCGGAAGGCGCCCGGGTAACCACCCAGGCGGACATGGCAGTTCTCGTCCACCGCGCCGCTGTGGAAGCCCACCGCCAGGGTGCCGCCGTGCTCGACGAACGCCGCCAGGCCGGCCGCTCCCGCGTCGTCGACCAGATACAGGCTGGGGGCGAGGACGAGCTGGTAGCGGTCGAGATCGGGGGCGTCGGGGCGTACGAAGTCGACCGCCACGCCCGCCTTCCACAGCGGTGCGTACCAGTCCCTGACCAGGTCCTGGAAGCGCAGTGCGCCGCTGGGCTGGGAGGGCTGCTCCATGGCCCAGCGGGCGTTCCAGTCCCAGACGATGGCGACGCGGGCGGGGCTGGTGCTGCCGCGGACCTCGGCCAACGCCCCGAGGTCCGCGCCGAGTTGGACGACGTCCTGCCAGATCTGGCTGTCGGTGCCCGCGTGCGGCAGCATCGCCGAGTGCCACTGCTCGGCGCCGGCCTTCGCGGCCCGCCACTGGAAGTAGGCGATGCCGTCGGCGCCGTGCGCGACGTGGGCGAGCGCGTTGCGGCGCATTTCGCCGGGTGTCTTGGCCCGGTTGACGGGCTGCCAGTTGACGGCTCCGGTGGAGTGTTCCATCAGCAGCCAGGGCCGGCCGCCGGCCAGGGAGCGCACCAGGTCGCCGCTGAGCGCGATGTCGATCTGCGACTCCGGGTCGGTGGAGCGCAGGTAGTGGTCGTTGGAGACGACGTCCAGCTCGGGGGCCCAGCGCCAGTAGTCCAGGGCGTCGAAGTTGTGCATCACCATGAAGTTGGTGGTGGCGGGGATGTCGGGGGCGGCGCGGCGCAGCACGTCGCGTTCGGCGGTGAACAGCGACAGCAGTTCGTCCGAGCAAAAGCGCCGCCAGTCGAGCTGGTGGGTGGGATTGGGGTCGGCGCCGGTGGCGCGGGGCGGCAGGATCTCCGCCCAGTCGTAGTACCACTGGCTCCAGAAGGCAGTGCCCCAGGCGTCGTTGAGCGCGTCCAGGTCGTTGCCGTACTTCGCCTTCAGCCAGTCGCGGAAGGCGGCGGCGCTGGTGTCGCAGAAGCATTCGGCGTTGTGGCAGCCGTACTCGTTGTGGACGTGCCACATCGCCACGGCCGGGTGGTCGGCGTAGCGCTCGGCCAGCGCGCCCGCGATGCCCAGCGCCGCGGCGCGGTAGGCGGGGCTGGAGGGGCAGAACGTCTGGCGGCTGCCGTAGGACAGGGTGCGGCCGTCGCGGTCGACCGGCAGCGCTGCGGGGTGGGCGCGGAAGAACCAGGCGGGCGGGGCGGCCGTGGGGGTGGCGAGGTCGGCGGCGATGCCGTTGTCGTGGAGCAGACCCAGGATCTTGTCCATGCGGGAGAAGTCGTAGACGCCCTGGGACGGCTCCAGCAGCGCCCACGAGAAGATCCCGACGCTGACCATGGTCACCCCGGCCGCACGCATCAGGGCCATGTCCTGGGCCCACACCTCCTCGGGCCACTGCTCGGGGTTGTAGTCGCCGCCGTAGGCGAGGCCGGGCAGGCGAAGACGGCGTTCGGTGCTCACTGGGGGTACTCCGGAAGGTGTGGGAAACGAGTGGAAGGCGTGGGCTTCAGCCCTTGTTGGCACCGAGGGTGAGGCCGCTGACGAACTGCCGCTGGAGCACGAAGTACACGATCAGCGTGGGGATCGCGGTGAGCAGGGCGCCGGCGGCGACCAGGTTGGGGTCGGTGAAGTACTGGCCGGAGAGGTTGTTGAGCGCCGAGGTGATCGGCATGTTCTCGCCGGTGGAGATCAGCACGATCGCCCAGAAGAAGTCGTTGTAGATCCAGATGGACAGCAGCGTGGCCAGGGCCGCCATCGCGGGCTTGCACAGCGGCAGCACGATCTGCCAGTACAGCCGCCACACGGAGGCGCCGTCGACGAGCGCGGCCTCGGTCAGCTCGTGCGGCAGCGAGCGCATGTAGTTGGCGAGCACGAACGCGCAGAACCCGGACTGGAACGCCACGTGGATCAGCACCAGGCCCAGCGCGGAGTCGTACAGCTTGCCGCTCACCGTGATGCCGGGCAGGTCGACGAGCAGGTACAGGCGGTACAGCGGGGTGATGATGACCTGCTGGGGGAGCAGGTTGCCGGCGGTGAACACCAGCAGCAGGAAGACGTTGACGCGGAAGTCGAAACGGCTGACGTAGAAGGCCACGCAGGAGGACAGGAACAGCGTCACCAGCACCGCCGGCACGGCGATGAGCAGCGTGTTGGCGAAGTAGTGCAGCATGTCCGACTGCTGGAACGCCTTGGTGAAGTTGTCCAGGCTCAGCTTGTCGGGCCAGGACACGTAGCCCTTGGTGCTGGTCTCCGCGTACGGGCGCAGGGCCGCGAACAGCGCCCACAGCAGCGGGGCGAGCCAGGCCAGTGCGGTGACGACGAGGAAGGTGTGCAGCAGGATCCGGGCGGGCCGCACAGGGGTGCGCTGCCTTGCGGGCGCGCTCACGGTGCTCATGTGCGCCGCTCCTTCCGGAAGGTCGCGATCAGATACGGGATGATCACGGCGAGGGAGATCACCAGCAGGACCACGGCGATCGCCGAGCCGTATCCGATCCGGCTGGACTCGCCGATGATGTTGTTGGTGACCAGGATCGAGAGCAGTTCGGTGCCCTGGGCGCCCTTGTTGAAGACGAAGACCAGGTCGAAGGCGCGCAGCGCCTCGATGATCGTCACGACCAGCACGACCGTGTTGGTGGGGCGCAGGGTGGGGAAGATGACGTTCTTGAACGTCTGCCACTCGTTCGCGCCGTCCAGCGCGGTGGCCTCCCGCAGGGACGGGTCGACGCCCTTGAGGCCGGCCAGGTACAGGATCATCATGTAGCCGGTGTGGCGCCAGGACGCGGCGATGAGGATCGCCCAGAGGTTGAGGTCCGGGTCGCCGATCCAGTCGATGTAGTGGCCGGGCTCGTTGGCGCCGATGAGGCTGTTGATCAGGCCCGTGTCGGGGTTGTAGACCAGCTGCCAGACGAACCCGATGACCGCCATCGACACGACGACGGGGAGGAAGAACGCGGTCTGGTAGACGCGGCTGAAGCGGATCTTCTTGTCCAGCTGCACGGCCAGGAACAGGCCGAAGGGGGTGGGGATGAGGATGAGCACGACGAACCAGATGATGTTGTGCTCGACGGCGGGCCAGAACTGCGGGTTGCTGGTGAACAGTTCACGGAAGTTGTCCAGCCCGACCCACTTGATGGAGTCGAAGCCGATGCCGTCCCAGGTGGTGAACGCCAGCGCGATCGAGGCGAGGGCCGTGAGCCACACGAGGACGACGTGCAGGAGCGTCGGCACGCCGGCCATCAAGCCGAGCGTGATGCGATCGCGCCGGGTGAGCAGCCGACGGTGGCCCAACGGCGCCCGCAGCCGCCTCTTTTGACGGGTTGTCACCTTGTTCGGGGGGCCCGGGGGCGGCGCGGCGGCCGTCCCCGGGGTGCTGGTGGCGCCGGTCCCGATACCGGCGTTCGAGGTGGCGGTCATGCGGACGCGAAGATCGTCTTCTTCTGGCGTTCGATCGACGCCAGCAGGCTGTCGACGCCCTTGGGGTTGCGGACGAAGTTCTGCAGCGCGGGCTGCATCACCGTGGAGGTGAAGTCCGGCCGGCTGTCACGGTCCATGAACTGGGTGAGGTGCTTGGCGCCGGAGATCGTCGCGTACGCCTTCTTCTGCAGCGCGGTGTAGGAGGAGGTGTCGGCCTTGTTGGAGGCGGCGACCAGGCTCGGGTCGGACTTCAGGTAGATCTGCTCGGCCGCCGGAGTGCCCAGGAACTCCAGGAGCTTGAGCGCGCCCGCCTTGTTCTTCGGGGCCTTGGAGAGCATGAAGCCGTCGGTGGGGGCCTCGACGGTGTCCTGGCCGTAGGCCGGGTCGATCTCGGGGAAGGGGAAGAAGTCGAGGTCGTCCAGGTCGGCCTTGTTGGTGAACTGCTGCGCCACGAAGCTGCCGAAGAGGTACATGCCCGCCTTCTTCGAGATCAGCGTCTGGGCGGCGTCCTGCCAGGTGCGGCCGACGGCGCCGTCCTGGTGGTAGGGGAGGATCTCGGCCCAGTGGTCGAAGGTCTTGCGGACCTTCGCATCCGTCCAGGACGCCTTGCCCGCCATCAGCTCGACGTGGAAGTCGTAGCCGTTGGTGCGGAAGTTGATCTGGTCGAAGGTGCCGAGCGCGGGCCAGGCGTCCTTGTCGCCGAAGGCGAGCGGGACCAGGCCGTCCTTCTTCATCCGCTTGCACAGGGCGACGAACTGCTCCCAGGTGGTGGGGACTTCGTAGCCGTGTTGCCGGAAGACGCTCTTGCGGTAGAAGACCCCCCACAGGGACGTGGAGATCGGCACGAAGTAGTACTTGCCGTCCTCGCCCTTGCTGAGCGCCTTCATCGCGTCGGGGAAGTTGCCGCCGATCTTCGCCCACACGTCGTCGACGGGGGTGGCGAGGTTCTTGGCCGCGAAGAACTGCATGCGGTAGCCGGCGAACCAGCTGAACACGTCGTCCGGGGTGCCCTGGAGGTAGCTGTTGATCTGCCCCTGGAAGGTGTTGTGGTCCTTGGTGTTCACGTCGACCGTGATCCCGGACTGCTTGGTGAAGGCCGCGTAGATCTCGGCGAACGCCTTCTTCGGCACCGCGTCCGACGCGTTCGAGCCGAGGGTGACCGTCTTCGGGTCGCCGGCCGCAGTGCTGCCGCCGCAGGCGCTGAGCAGGGGTATGCCGGCGCCGAGGACGGCCGCGCCGCCGATGCCGCGCAAAACGCTGCGGCGGCTGGGAGCGGGCATGGGCCGACCGAGAGAGGAATGGTACATTTCGGCTCCTGACAGGGCGGCTGTGCCCACGAGGCACGTCAACCCGAGGGATGTGGCGGGGGAGTGGTCGCCAACCAACGCGACCAAGACTCAACACGATCGAACAAATGCGATCGGCGGCTGCGAGGAAGACTGAACGCTCCGGGGAGTCGCTGTCAAGACCCCTCCGGCCGGGACGCAGAGCCGGCCCCACCCGCCAACACCTCGGGCGCCTCACGGCCGCACGGCAGCGACGGCCCCCTCCCGCGACCGGACCCGAGCACCACCATCTGCTCCCTGACCAGCACCGATACCCCCGGCGGCAGGCGTACTCGCGGCGGCCGCGACACCCCGGCAAAACGGCCCCCCTGCGCCGGATCCGCCGCCTCGTGTCGCAATCGGTGCCGCACCACCCCTTGACGTGCGACCCCCGGCCTACGTAGACATGACCACGCGGTCAGACCGCGTGGTCATACAGTTGACCTCCTTCGATGCAGACGTACGGCCGTCGGGAGACTTCATGGCACCAGGGGTGGGGCGGAGCGAGGGCTCCTCCGGGCCGCGCAGCGCGGACGTGGCCCGGCTGGCCGGGGTGTCCCGCAAAACGGTCTCCCGGGTCCTCAACAACGAGCCGTACGTCTCCGACCAGGCCCGCACCAAGGTCCTCGCAGCCGCCGAAGAACTCGGCTACCGGCTGAACCAGGCGGCCAGAACCCTGGTCTCCGGGCGTACCGGCTCCATCGGCGTGGTCGCCCTGGGCACCAGCGGATACGGAACCGCCTCCCTGCTCGTGCACATCGAGCGGGCCGTACGCGACGCGGGCTACGCGCTGCGCGTGGTCAACACCCCCGACGGCGACCCGGTAGGCATCGCCGGCGCCGTCGAGTTGCTGCTCGAACAGGGCGTGGACGGCGTCGTCGTCTCCGAACCCATCGTGGAAGGCGACGTCGGCGTCCGCGTCGACGTCCCCGTCCTCTTTTTGGGGGCACCGCCCGCCTTCACCGCCACCCGCACCGTGACCATGGGCGTGGGCGCCCACGCCCTGGCCCGGGCCGCCACCGAGCACCTGCTGGATCTGGGACACCCCACCGTTCACCACCTCGCCGGCCCACGGCGCTGGTACGCCACCAAGGACCGCATCGAAGGATGGCGCGCGGCGCTTGCCGCACGGGGCGCCCACGAGCCTCCCCTGCTCAACGGCGACTGGTCGGCCGCCTCCGGCCATGCCGTGGGCCGCTCACTGGCCTCGAACCGCTCCGTGACCGCCATCTTCGCGGCGGGCGACGAGATGGCCATCGGCCTCATCCACGCCCTGCGCGAAGCCGGGCGCCGCGTGCCCGAGGAC
Organism: Streptomyces sp. NPDC005485; assembly: GCF_040606085.1. NCBI lineage: Bacteria > Bacillati > Actinomycetota > Actinomycetes > Kitasatosporales > Streptomycetaceae > Streptomyces > Streptomyces sp. NPDC005485. Next base: position 17,434 of record NZ_JBEXDZ010000133.1, read on the forward strand.
ATCAGCGTCGTCGGCTTCGACGGCAACCCCGTCTTCGCCTACGTCTCTCCTCCCCTCACCACCGTGCGCCAGCCCTTCGAGGCCGCGGCCCGGGAAGGAATCCGCCTTCTCGTGCACGCGATCGAGAAGCCCGACACCGACCTGCCGCAGCCGAGCGACCCACCGGTCGAACTCGTCGTCCGCGGCTCGACCGCGCCCCCGCCGCCCCACCCCGGCAAGACCGGGCCGCGCACCACCTGAGAACACCCCGCCGGCAGGAAGCCCACCCCCACCCGGGCCGGGCACTGCCTGAGAGCCCCCGCGGCAGGAAGCCCACGCCCACCCGGGCACCGCCTGCCACCCGCCGGCCGTCTCAACCAAGACGCCGACCGGCCCGATCCGCACCGCGCACCGCCGCGTTGATGAAGCCGCACACGCGACCGGACGCGCCGGGCCCGCCGCTGCCCACCCGGACCCCTCCCCGGGGAGCGGCGGGCACCCCAACACCCCATCCCTTCCCCGTCCTGGGAGCCGCACATGTCCCCCGCACCGCTGGGCGTCAGAGCCGACGCCACCCGGCCCTCCCGCCCCCTCACCCTGCTGTTCCTGCTTCTCGCACTGATCGTCGCCGCGGCGACGACGCTGCTGCCGGCCGCCGGCCGGGCCCAAGCCCTCTCCCGCCCCTCACAGACCCTGTACACCCCGCCTGCGGGGGCACCCTCGCCCGGATCGCTGTACCCCCGGGCACTGCGCCTGCAGCACAACGGATCGGCCAACGGCACCCTGCTCGCCACCTTCGAGCAGTACACCAACGGCACGCCCGTCTTCCCGATCTACCGCTCCACCGACAACGGCAACTCCTGGAGCAAGCTCTCCGACCTCGCCGACACACAAAACGGCTGGGGCATGCGCTGGCAGCCCGAGCTGTTCGAACTGCCCACCGCGATCGGCGATTTCCCGGCCGGCACCATCCTGGCCGCGGGTGACTCGGTGCCCTCCGACCGATCCGGCACCAAGATCGACCTGTACGCCAGCACCGACCGCGGGCAGAGCTGGAGCTTCGTCACCCACATCGCCACCGGCGGCGCCGCCCACGACACCAACGGGGACACCCCCGTCTGGGAACCGTTCTTCCTGGTCTCCGGGAACAAGCTCATCGTCTACTACTCCGACCAGCGCGACCCCGACCACGGCCAGAAGATCGTGCACCAGGTCTCCACCGACGCCCGCACCTGGGGCCCGGTCGTCGACGACGTGGCGATGCCCACCTACAGCAACCGTCCGGGCATGGCGACCGTCGCGAAACTGCCGAACGGCAAGTACGTCCTGTCGTATGAGTACGGCGGCGCCCCCGAGGGCAACTTCTCCGTCTACTACAAGATGTCCTCCGACCCGGAGGCATTCGGCTCCGCCACCGGCATCCCGCTGCGCACGACGGACGGCGTGGTACCCCAGAGCGCTCCGTACATGACCTGGCTGCCCACCGGAGGCCCGAACGGCACCCTCGTCGTCAGCGCCAACAGCGCGGATGACCTGTTCATCAACACACAAAACGGCGCCGCGAACACCTGGACGCGCATCAACGCCGGCGTGGCCGGCGGCTACAGCCGCGGCATGACACCCCTGCCCGACGGGCACAGCCTGCTCATCCTCAGCGCCGGACGCGGCGGCAGCAACCTCTCCAACCCCGTCACCTACAGCACGATCGACCTGGGCGGCGGCATCTCCGACGGCGCCACCTACACCCTCTCCAACGCGACCAGCAACCTGATGCTGAGCAACGCGGGCGCCTCCACCACCAACGGCACCTACGCCACCCAGCAAAACGCCAACAACGCGGACGAGCAGAAATGGAAGTTCCTCCAGCAGCCCTCCGGCTACTTCACCATCTCCAACCTGGCCGGCGGCAAGGTCCTGGGCGTGGAGAACCAGTCCACCGCCAACGGCGCCAAGATCCTGCAGTGGGACGACAACGGCACCCCCGACCACCAGTGGGCCGTCTCCCCCCACCCCGCGGGCGGCTTCTCCCTCGTCAACCGGCTGACCGGCAAGTACCTGGAGATCCCCGGCGCCTCCACCACCGCCTCCACCACCGCCGGACAGTGGGACGCCACCAGCTGCGCCTGCCAGCGCTGGAACCTCACCCAGACCGCCCTGCCACCCCTGGGCACCGGCCAATACGTACTCGTCAACAAGAACAGCGGCAAGTACCTGGAGATCCCCGCCTCCTCCACCGCCCCGGGCAAGGCGGCCGACCAGTGGCAAAACTCCGCCTGCGCCTGCCAGTTGTGGACCTTCCAGGCCCAAAGCGGCGGCGCATGGACACTGCACAACGCCCACAGCAACCTCAGCCTCGACGTCAGCAACGCCTCCACCTCCGCCGGCGCGGCCCTCGTCCAGAACACCTCCTCGGCCGCCAACTCCCAGAAGTGGACCCTGAACAGCGCAGGCGGCGGCTACTACAAACTCCTCAACGCCGGCAGCGGCCTGGTCGCCGCCGTGGCCCAGTCCTCCACCGCCAACGGAGCCACCGTCATCCAGTGGGGCGACGCCGGCATCGACGACCAGCTGTGGAAGATCGTCCGGGTCAACTGACGCACCACCCAGGCCACCACACGGCGCAGGAACCGCTTGCAAGAGCGGTTCCTGCGCACGGCGTCGCCCTGCCTCGCGGCGCCCTTCGCACCGGCCCCCGCGAGGGACGGCACCGGTGACCGCGCTCTGCCCGAACACCCCGCCGGGCAGGGGCCGTTCCCGCCGGGGGAGGGGATCAGCGCGCAGTGGTCTGCTCGGCCGCACCATCACGCCGCGGCGCCGGCCCCGGCCCCGGCGTGAGCCGCCGGGGCTCCACCGCCGGAGCGAGGAAGGCCGCGCAGACGACGAACGCGAGGACCACCAGCATCGCGGCGCGCAGGCCGATGTGCTCACCCAGCAAGCCCAGCCCCGGCGGCCCGACGAGGAACGCGATGTAGCCGATCGTCGCAACCAGACTGACCCGAGCCGTCTCGTCGGAGCCCGACTCCCCTGCGGCGGACAGCGCGAGGGGAAAACCCAGCGAGGCGCCCAGCCCCCACAGCAGCACGGAGACACCGGCCACGACCGCATTGTCCGAGACGATCACGAGGAGCAGGCCCACTGCGCCGGCGATGGCGCTGACCCGCATGACCCGGGCACGGCCGAAGCGGCGCAGGAAGAAGGAAGCGGCGAACCGTCCCAGGGTCATCGCGGCGGCGAAACCCGTGTAGACGAGCGAGCCCAGGGTGGCATCCATGCCGTGACCGTCGACCATGAGAAGCGGCAGCCAGTCGTTTGCCGCCCCCTCGGCCAGCGCCATGGCCAGCACGATCGCACCGATGAGGACGAGCTTCCCGTCCCTCCACACCGCCGGGCGGGATCCGGGGCCATGCTCCGTCACCGACTTGCCGGCGACGGCGCGGCCGGTGCCCGCCGGGACGGCGCGCGGCGCGAAGGAGGAGATCGCGACAGCAAGAGCGGTGACCGCCGCAAGGTGCCAGTGGACCGGGACGCCGGCCGCTGTCGCACCCATGCCCGCCCCGGCTCCAAGAACCGTGCCCAGGCTGAAGCATCCGTGCAGGGCCGGCATGGTCGTCACGCCGGATATCCGCTCCACGTCCGTGGCATCGACGTTCGCGGCCACATCGCCGGCACCCATCCCGACACCGAACGCGCACAGCCCGGCCGTCACCAACGGCAGAGACAGCATCAGACTGCCCGCGCAGACCGTGGCCATCCCAAGGACGAGCAGCACCGCGGCCCAGAAGAGCACCGGCCGCGTCCCGGTTCGGGAAACCAGCCGGCCCGAACCAAGGACCCCCAGCATCGAACCGAACGCCAGCCCGAACAGAACCAGCCCCATCTGCGCCGTGGAAACCTCCAGCGCATCCCGGACGGCCGGGGTACGCGTCACCCACGAGGACATCGCGATACCGGCAAGCAGGAAGAGCAGAAACAGCGCCCGACGACGCCTGCGCACGGAAGGGTCCATCAAAAGTGCATCTCCGTGACGGCGGGAGGCGGCAGCCCGTACGCCGGGCATCAACTCCCCGGCCTGGACAACGTACACGCCAGGTCACAGTGTGAGGAAGCGCTTGCCGAACGACGGCAGATCCCCTGCGGCAGCGGCAGGCGGGGGAGTGCGTCGGTGCCGTCAGCCCGGCTCGGCGAACAGGCCGGGCACCGGCATCATCCGGCGCCGGGACGCCAAAAACCCGTGTTCCGATAACGCCACCAGTACAGGACCGTGCGGTCCTCGGGCCACGCGGCCAGCGCGATTCCGCCGGGCTCGAAGCGGTCGCGCGCGGGATCGATCCGGCGCCAGCTCAGATCCCTCGCCTCGTCCTCCAGAGGCGGACGGACGAGCTCCACGGCGCGTTCCTCGCATGCCCCCAGGACCTGGTAGTTCGCCTGGGCCTCGATCAGCGACGGCCGGTTCGCTCCGCCTGAGTAGTCCGGCCAGCGAAGCTGGATGGCGTCGTCCTCCCAGAAGCAGAGCGGACAGATCTGATACGAGCCCGGCGGCTCGTCCATCGTCAGCCAACCGCAGCACACGCAGGGATACTTCAACGTCACGCCGCCATCCTGTCCGTCACCTCCGCGGAGACCAACTGATTTCCCGGCGTCGGCCGCGACAGACGCATGCGCCAGGCCCCTTGCTCTTCCCCGGGGACGGAACGCGTGGCTGACAGCGGGCCGGGCGGCGCCGCTGTTGCTGTTGTTCGTGCCCCGTTCGGCGCACACCGGCAGGCAGGCGGCTCCCCGGGATGATCAACTGGCCGGAGGACTGTGTACCTCTGTGCAAGGGAGCTCAGCATGGCGATCGTCGTGGTTTTCGAACTGCCGGGGATGACCCAGGCCCAGTACGAGCGGAGTGCCGAGATGGTGGCCGGCCGGCCGGGCCCGGTCAAGAGCCCCTCCGACTGGCCGGTGGCCGGTCTCCTCTCGCACACGGCCGCCCCCACCTCCGACGGCTGGCTCGTCGTGGACGTCTGGGAGTCCGAGGAGGCATTCCAGCAGTTCGGCGAGACCATCATTCCGATCCTGAAGGAACTCGGCGTCTCCGACGCGCAGCCGCGGGTCTACCCGGTGTTCAACGCGGTCACCCGCTAGCACCTCACGCCCCTTCGTGAGCGCGGCCACGACGATGATGGTGCCCCGCCTGGCCGGCTCCTGCCGGCAGCGGACGCTGGACCGAAGCAACGACGCCTAGGTCACGAGAACGGGGCGCCGGCCGGGGCGCTCGCGCCACTGTTCGGCCTCGGCGTCCCACGTGAATCTCACGAGATGCCCGTTGCTGCTTACCGTCATCGCCGTCCAGCGGCCCGCGTGCTCCCAGTGGATCGTCGCTGCCGTGCCAGGGCGTCGGTCGGCTTCGCTGACCGGCGCATCGGCGTCGCACAGGGCGGGCAGTTGGGCCAGGGCTTCGGGCGCGATGTCCACATGCATCTCGATCTGCCAGCCGTCCTCGGTGCGAAGGTGGATGGCGTGGATGCCGTCGGCGGCCTCGTCCAGGCTCGCCCGGGCCTGGCGCCCGATGAACCGGCGCAGGATCTCGCGGGTTCCTGCGCTCATCCCCTTCGCAAGGGCGTTGCCGAAGTACGTGGAGATCGCCTGCAAGAACGGCGTGGCTGCCATGCTTGCCACCACGAGCGCCACGTCCGACACCACTTCAGCAGCAGAGACCGTGGCACCCTGGCTGTCGTCCGGGACGTCGGGCACATCCGGGACGTCGTTGCGTTCGCTGCTCATGAGCCCCCGATTGGTCACTGCCAGGTGTAAGTCGTCGAGCGCTCCAGGGTATTCACCGGCAGCTGGTCGCAGCACATGATCAGACGAAGGCCGCCCCGGCGTCCGGCGAACACCCAGTGAGCGGCCTGGTTCGAGGTCCGTTTCGGCCTCAGGCCACCCGCCGCCCCTCCTGCCGGGTCAGCCCGTCGTCACGTCGACGTAGTCACCCGTGGCGGTGGCCGCTGCGGTCGTGCTGGTTCCGGCGAAGCTCCAGCGCCAGTAGCCGTCCACGGAGGCGGTCGCGGTGGTCTTGAGGGCGCCGCCGGCGCTGCTGGTCACCGTCTTCACGGTGTTGTAGGTCGTGGTGCCGGCCTTGCGGAACTGCAGCTTCACCGCGTGGCCCGCGTAGCCGCCGTAGGTGTCGTTGTCCCAGTTGGCGCGGTTCAGGGCGCCCTTGACGGTGATGGTCTTGCCCACGACGACCGGTTCGGGGGAGGCGTCGGCGGTCAGCTTGGCGGCACGCTTCATCAGGAAGGTGCTCGCGCTGTCCTTTTGGACGTAGTCGAAGTCGACCGCGTCCACGGAGGTCCAGACGTGCCAGGTGCCGGCGTTGGCGTTGATGAGGGTCGCATTGGGATCGATGACGATGCTGGTGGTGCAGGTGGAGGTGGTGGCGCTGCCGGCCAGGGGGGTGCAGTCCAGCGGTGTGTCGGAACCGGGCCCCGCGAAGCCGTCGGGGTTGTCGAACGACCCGTGGTAGAGCCATCCGTAGGCGTCCTTGATTCCCGAGTTGTCGCTGACGGTGATGCTCAGCGTGACTGTCTTCGTCGCGGTGGCGCCGACCACGACCGGGTTGCCGTTGTTGACGACGACCTGGACGACCTGGGTGTCTCCCTGGCCGGCGTCGGCGTCGGCGGTCGTCACGGTGAGGGCGGACAGGCACAGCGCGCCCGTCAGGGCAGCAACGGCAGAACGTATGAACATATGTCCTCGTAGGCAGGAGTTGTCCGCCCGAAACCGGGCCATGAGCCGAACTGCGTCGAATAGTAGGCGCGCTGCACCCTCACCGCGGTGCCGGGCACGAAAGTGGCTCTGGTGGCGCGGACGGCGGCAGGATCCTTCGCCGGTAGGTCCGGCGCCGATCCGGCACACACGCGCTCGCGGCCGTATTCGGATCGCCGGGAAGCCGCACCCGGCCCAGGAGCGGCAGACCGGCGGGGCGGGGCGGGCGCGGTCAAGGGCGGCGGCCGTACGTCAACGCGGCTGCTCCTGCGGCGGTTTGGGCGCCCAGGGCCTGGCATGTCGCCGGCGGCGTCTGCGCCCGGAGCTCTGCGCTGCACACATCTGCGGTGTAGGGGCGGGCCGTTCGCTGCTGCGCGCGCACCCGTGGCAGCGGGTCCGGCCGTGGCGTCAGGAACTCTTCAGGTCTGCCTTCCAGTCCTGGGCGAGGAGTCCGAGCAGCACCTCGTCGAGGAACTCGCCCATCACCCAGGCCGAGGAGCGCAGTACGCCCTCGCGGACGAAGCCGTTGTGTTCGGCGGAGCGCAGCATCGCGGTGTTGTCCGAGAGTGTCTCGATCTGCAGCCGGTGCAGGCCGCGCACGATGAAGCCGTAGTGGCACAGGACCGCGACCACGTCGGTGCCGTAGCCCTTGCCGCGTGAGGAGGGCAGCAGTCCCAGTCCGATGTGTGCGGTCCGGTTGTGGTTGTCGATGCCCCACAGTGTCGCGGTGCCGACCAGTGTGCCGCCCTCCAGCTCGACCACGGAGAACGGGACGTGGCCCTGCTCCTTGTCGTCCACCACGAGCCGCGGGTCCTTCGAGTCGGGCGTGATGGGCCGCCATGGCCCGCCTTCGGCCCGCGAGGAGTTGACCACGTCGTCGTAGAGCTCGGTCCGCAGGACCGGGATGTCGTCCTCGTGCCGAGCCCTGAGCCCAACCTTGCCGCCTCTTAGCATGCAAGCTTCCTATCCGACCGGGCCGGCCGGCGGCAAGCCAATATGAGTTCCAGGGGCGGTGCCTGTCCCAAGGCCGCAGCCGGCCCCGTGTCGGCGGCCCGGTAGGGTGACGCGGATCCCTGGCGGACAGCCGTCGGTGCGCCCGCGTCGACGCCCGCAACCACCCTGCGAAGACAGAGAGTTACCCGTGAGCGACGCGCCCCTCGACCCCTGCGATGACGAGGACCCGCCCTGGATCGTGGCGGTCTGCCCCCTCACCCCCGAACTCGCCGCGCAGATCGCCTCCATGGCGGAACTCGACTGGAGCGAGGACGCCCTCGCCGAGCAGGCGATGCTTGCCGCCGGCTGGCGCACGGGCGAGGACCTGCTCGGCGATCTCGAGGAGAAGGCCTGCACGCCCGCGGGGCATCTGGTCTACGGCGACGACTGCTTCGCCATGCCGTTCGCCTACGAGTACTACGTGCATCCCGACGGGGCGATAGGGGAGGACTACTGGGGAGCGCAGCCCGGCTGGCACAGTCTGATCGACCCGCCGGAGGGTACGTTCGATGCGCAACTGCAGGCTGTGGTCGACACGTTCACCGCGCTGCTGGGCCCGCCCGATGTTGACGTCACGCACGAGCGGCGCCCCGGACTCGACTACACCTGGCGTTACCGGGCCTGGCGCCGGGGCGGGAACATTCTGGTCGTCGCTTCCGGTCTGGACGGATTCTCCTACGCCCAGTTCGAGCACGCCTTCGTCCAGATCCGTTCCCTGCCGCCGGGCACCCCGCTGCCGCCCGCCCGGGAACTGCCCGACTTCTTCTGGTGAGACCCGCGCGGCCCGGGGCAAACGCCTCCGGGCCCGCGCCGCCCGGGCGCCGCCCGGGGCCGCGGTGGGTGGGGGGGGGGGGGTGTATAAGCCCGGGGGGGTATCGAGAGTCGCGAGGTCTGACCGCGGGAGGGC
>NZ_JBEXDZ010000134.1:0-25918 GCF_040606085.1 Streptomyces sp. NPDC005485
CCCGCACGCACGCGCGCGCCGGCCGCCGGCGCACCTCGTTGACGACCCGCCGGGCCATCTCCTTCTACGTGTTCGCCGGACCCTGGGTGCTGGGCTTCCTCACCCTGACGGCCTTCCCGCTCGGCTACGCGCTGTGGCTGAGCCTGACCAACTCCGACGGACTGTCGAACAACTCCCGCTTCGTCGGCCTGGACAACTACCGGGAGGTCCTGACCGACCCGGAGACGCTGTCCTCCCTGGCCCGCACCGGCGTCTTCACCGCGATCACCGTGCCGCTGAGCATCGCGGCCGGGCTGCTGCTCGCGGTGCTGGTCAACCAGCCCATCCGGGCCCGCGGACTGTTCCGCACCCTGCTGTACCTGCCCGCGGTCGTGCCGCCGGTCGGCGCCGCCCTCACCTTCAAACTGATCTTCGACCGGGACTCGGGCGCCGCCAACGGCGTCCTGGACGCCCTGAACATCAACGGCGTTGCCTGGCTGATGGACCCCTACGCCCGCTGGGTCCTGGTCACCCTGATGCTGTGGGGCTGCGGCAACGCCATGATCATCTCGCTGGCGGGGCTCCAGGACATCCCCAAGGAGCTCCACGAGGCCGCCCGCATGGACGGGGCGAACGCCTGGCAGTCCTTCTACAAGATCACCGTCCCGATGCTCTCCCCGGTGCTGTTCTTCCAGGTCATCACCGGCATCATCGCCGCCGTACAGAGCTTCCTGCCGCTGCTGATCTCCCTCGACCCCACCCCCAGAGGCGTCACGGCCGTCCCCGAGGGCAACTACCTGTTCATGATCCACGTGTTCGCCCAGTACTTCGCCAACGGCCGCTACGGATACGCCTCGGCGATGCTCTGGGTGCTGTTCCTGATCATCGTCGCGATCACCTTCCTCGTCTTCAGGCTCAGCAAGGGCGCGGTCTTCTACTCCGTCGCCCCGGAGCCGGACAAGCCCTCTCGGCCGCGCACGATCGGAGGCAAGTGATGGTGTTCCCCCGCAGAAGTGCCGTCTACGTATTGCTGGTCGGCGCCCTCGTCCTGTTCCTCGGCCCGTTCGCCTGGCTGCTGGAAACCGCTCTGAAGGATCCCTCCGAGCTGCGCGCGCTGCCCATCCACTGGTGGCCGCACCACCCCAGCCTGAGTAACTTCCGGGGTGCCCTGACCCAGATCGACTACCTCGGCTATGCCCGCAACTCCCTGACGGTCGCCACCATTTACGCCGTCCTGGTCACCCTGGCCTCGGCGTGGGCCGGCTACGGCTTCGCCCGTCTCAACGCGCCCGGCAAGCGGCTGATCTTCTCGGTTCTGCTGTCGACGATGATGCTGCCGCAGGTCCTCACCCTCATCCCGACCTATCTGCTGTTCGCCAAGATCCACCTCACCAACACCTATGTGCCGTGGGTGCTGTGGGGCCTGTGCGGCGCCCCGTACCTGATCTTCCTGTTCCGGCAGTTCTTCTCGAACATGCCCAAGGAGCTGGAGGAGGCCGCGATCGTGGACGGCTGCGGGCAGATCCGCATCTTCTGGCGGATCTTCCTGCCGCAGTCCTGGCCGGTCATCGCCACCAGCCTGATCCTCTCCTTCAGCTGGACCTGGGGCGACTACATCGCGCCCGCCCTGCTGCTGGACGACGCCCACACCACGCTCGCGGTCAAGCTCGCCTACGGCTACGTCAACGAGCACGGCTCGCCGATGGGCAACCTGGTCGCCGCGGGCGCGGTGATGTACGTCGTCCCGGTGCTGGCGTTGTTCCTCATCGTGCAGCGGGGATTCGTCACCGGCTCCGCCACCTCCGGACTCAAGTGATCCCCCCTCACCGACGCAAGCGCTGAGCCGCCCCTGCCGACGCACTCCGATCCGCGTCACCGACGCACCTCTCATCCGCGTCAACGACGCACCCGCCAGCAAAGGAACCCGCATGACCGACACCCAGGGAATCCTCAACTCCCCCACGGCGGTGGGGTCATGACCGAGCGTCCCGCCCTCACCCCGCAGCTCGGCCGGACACGGGTCATGGCCATCCTGAGGTCGGCCGACGCCTCCGCACTGCCCGCCGTGGCCCGGGCCCTCGCGTCCGGCGGTGTCACCTGCCTGGAGATCACCCTGACCACCGTCGGAGCGCTCGACGCGCTGGCCGCCGTCCGGGCGGAACTCGGCCCCGACGTCGCGGTCGGCGCCGGCACCGTGATCACCGCCGGCCAGGCCAGGGACGCGCTGGCGGCGGGAGCGGAGTTCCTGGTCGCCCCCCTCGTGGACACCACCGTCGTCCGGAACGCGGCCGACCTGGGCATACCCTGCTACCCGGGCGCCTGGACACCGACCGAGGTGTCCCAGGCATGGCGGGCGGGCGCCGCCGCCGTCAAGCTGTTCCCCGCGGCCACCGGCGGCCCCGCACACCTGCGCCAGCTACGAGCCCCACTGCCCGACATCCCCCTCGTCGCCGTCGGCGGCGTCGGCATCGACCAGGCGCGGGACTACCTGGACGCGGGCGCCTGCGCGGTCGGTATCGGCTCCCCGCTGCTGCGCGGAGCGGACCGGGACCCGACTCCGCAGGCACTGGACGCCCTCACCACGAGGGCGCGCATCCTGCTGGACGCGGTTCGGGCCACCGCTCGTGCCGGGGAGGCGAGCGCGTGAACACCTCCTCACCCCCGTCCGGCGAGCCCTACCTCGTCACCCTCGGCGACGTGCTCGCCGTCATGGCGGCCCGCGAACCCGGCCCGTTCGCACTCGGCACGGCACTGCGCCTGGGGATCGCCGGCGCGGAGTCCAACGTCGCCATCGGGGTCAGCCGACTCGGCGGGGCCGCGACCTGGATCGGCCGGGTCGGCGACGACGAACTCGGCGGACTCGTCCTGCGAGAACTGCGGGCCGAAGGGGTCAACACCGTCGCCGTGCGCGACGCAGCCCCTACATCCCTGCTGCTGAAGGAACGCCGCACCTCCACGCACAGCCGTACGCGCTACTACCGCGCCCACACGGCCGGAGCCCGGCTGACCACCGACGACATCCCCGAGCACGTCGTCGCGGGGGCGGCGGTCCTGCACGTCACGGGCATCACCCCGGCACTCGGGGAGGGTCCCGCCGCGGCCGTGACCCGGGCCGTGGACATCGCCGCCGACGCCGGCGTGACCATCTCGCTGGACGTCAACTTCCGTTCGCTGCTGTGGAGCGAGGCCGAGGCCCGGGCGATCCTGCTGCCCCTGCTGCGCAGGAGCGACCTGGTCTTCGCCGGACCGCACGAGGCCGCTCTCGTGGTGCCCGGCGCCGACGGACCGGAGGAACTCGCCAAGGGCATCTGCGACTTGGGACCCGGCGGGGCCGTGATCAAGCTCGGCGCCGACGGGGCGTACGCCCTGCTCGACGGACTTCCTCACCGGCAGCCCGCCATACCGGTCCGCGTGCACGACTCGGTGGGCGCGGGAGACGCGTTCGCCGCCGGCTACCTCGCCGAGTTGCTCGCGGGCGAGCCCCCAGAGCGACGGCTGAGGACGGCGGCCCTGCTCGGCGCCTTCGCGGTGAGCACCGCCGGCGACTGGGAGGGCCTGCCCCGGCGCTCCGAACTGGAACTGCTGGACCACCACGACGACATCGTCCGCTGAAGCCCCCCACCCACCCTGCTCGATGAACCTCCCAGGACCACCCATGCGCACAAGCTCCCTCACCGACACGATCGCCGTCCTCACGGGCTCCTACACCCCCGACACGGGAGGCGACGGCTCCGGCATCGCCGCCCTGCGGCTCGATCCCACGACCGGACAGCTCTCGTACGACGAGGTGGAGCCGCTGCCCGTGAGCGGGGCCTCGTTCCTGGCGGCGCACCCGTCGCTGGCCGTGGTCTACAGCACCAACGAGACCGAGACGGGAACAGTCAGCGCCGTCGCCCGCGACGGCGGACTGTCCCCGCTGGGCGACCCGATGAGCAGCGGCGGGGCGAACCCGTGCCACCTCGCCGTCCACCCGGGCGGCGAGTGGCTGCTGACCGCGAACTACGGCAGCGACACGGCGCCGGGCACTGTCGCGGTGCACCGGCTCGGCGCGGACGGACGGCTGCTGGAGCCGACCGATCTCGTCGTCCACCAGGGGTCGGGGCCGGTCATCGGACGGCAGGAGGGCAGTCACGCCCATCAGGTACTCGTCGACCCGGCGGGCCGTTTCGTGCTGGCCACCGATCTGGGGGCGGACGCCGTTGTCACCTACCGGCTCGACACCCTCACCGGCGCCCTGGAACGGATCGCGGTCAACCCGATGCGCGCCGGATCCGGCCCCCGCCACCTCGCGTTCGCGTCCGGCGGCGACCTGGTGTTCAGCGCCGACGAACTGTCCTCGACCGTCACCTGCCACCGTTACGACGCCGCCGACGGCACCCTGACCGCGCTCTCCTCCGTACCCGCCACGACGGCCAAGGACGTCGTCAACCAGCCCGGCGGAATCGTCGCCTCGCCCTGCGGGCGCTTCGTGTGGGTGACCAACCGGGGCGCGGACACGGTCGCCGCGTTCCGACTCCAAGGCAGCACCCTGGAGCCGCTCGGTGAGGTATCGGCCGGCGGCAGATGGCCCCGCGGCCTCGCGCTGGTGGATGGTCATCTACTCGTCGCCAACCAGCACAGCGGCTCGCTCGCCGTCCTGCGTGTCCTGGACGACGGAACCCCGACCCAGCCCCAACCGTCGGTCTCCGCCCCCTCGGTGGTCTGCGCACTGACGCTCTGACCCGCTCCTCCCGCCCTCCTCCGCTCTCCTCCTTGTCACCGTTGAAGTGACGTCCGAAAGGCAGTCATGTCCGAGCCCACCTCCTCCCCCGCCGCCGGCTTCGCCCTCGACTCGGCGTTCGACGTCGGCAGTGTCAACCCGCGTCTGTACGGATCGTTCGTCGAGCACATGGGCCGCTGCGTCTACACCGGCATCTACGAGCCCGGCCACCCCGCCGCCGACGCGGACGGCCTGCGCCAGGACGTCCTGGAACTGGTCCGGGAACTGGGCGTGACCACTGTCCGCTACCCCGGCGGCAACTTCGTCTCGGGCTACCGCTGGGAGGACAGCGTGGGCCCGCGCGAGGAACGCCCCACCCGGCTGGACCTGGCATGGAAGTCCACCGAGACCAACGAGTTCGGCCTCGGCGAGTTCATGGACTTCTGCGGCAGGACCGGGATGGAGCCCATGATGGCCGTCAACCTCGGCACGCGTGGCGTGGAGGACGCGATACGGCTGCTGGAGTACGCGAACCACCCCGGTGGCACCGAGCTGTCCGACCGCCGCGTCGCCGACGGCGCCAAGGAGCCGTACGGCATCCGCATGTGGTGCCTGGGCAACGAGATGGACGGCCCCTGGCAGACCGGGCACAAGACTCCCGAGGAGTACGGCCGCCTGGCCGCCGAGACCGCTCGCGCCATGCGCCAGATCGACCCGAACCTCGAGCTGGTCGCCTGCGGCAGCTCCAGCTCCGCCATGCCGACCTTCGCCTCCTGGGAGTCGACCGTCCTCCAGGCGACGTACGACCTGGTGGACTACGTCTCCCTGCACGCCTACTACGAGGAGATCGACGGAGACCGCGACTCCTTCCTCGCGTCCGCCGTGGACATGGAGCACTTCATCGAGTCGGTCGTCGCCACCTGCGACCACGTCCGCGCCCGCCTGAAGGCGGACAAGCGCATCAACCTCTCCTTCGACGAGTGGAACGTCTGGTACCAGAAGCGGCCCAACCTGCACGCGGTGGAGGAGTGGCAGCAGGCGCCGCGCCTGCTGGAGGACGTCTACACCGTCACCGACGCCGTGGTCTTCGGCTCGCTGCTCATCGCGCTGCTGCGGCACGCCGACCGGGTCACCTCGGCTTCCCTCGCGCAGCTCGTCAACGTCATCGCGCCGATCATGACCGAGCCCGGCGGCGCGGCGTGGCGGCAGACCACGTTCTACCCCTTCGCCCAGGCATCGGCGTACGGGCGCGGGCGGGTGCTGCGCGTGGAGGTGGACAGCCCGACGTACGCCACCGCCAGGTTCGGTGAGGTGCCGCTGCTGCACGCCACCGCGGTGATCGACGACGAGAGCGGCGACATCACCGTCTTCGCGGTCAACCGCAGCCAGACGGACGCCCTTCCCCTGAAGGTCGACCTGCGCGGCGTCGACGCCCACACGCTGGTGGAGCACCTCGTCCTGGCCGACGGCGACCCGGAAGCCGTCAACACCGCGGACCGGCCCGACCGTGTCACTCCGCAGCCCGCCACGGGCACGGCCGTCACCGACGGCGTCCTGCACGCCGAACTCGCTCCGCTCTCCTGGAACATGATCCGCCTGGCGCGCCGGAACGCCTGACGACTTCGCCGAACCGACCGCCCATGCGCCACCGCTGACGCCGGCTCATGGGCGTGCCGGGCCATCCGGATCACCACCGCACATCGGTGTCCTGGGACACCGTCGTACTCACTCCTGGGAAGAACCGATGACAACCGTTGCCCGACCCCTGTTCCGAGACCCCGTGCACGACGGCGCGACCGACCCCACCGTCATCTGGAACCGGCAGGCCGGCGAGTGGTGGATGTTCTACACGAGCCGTCGCGCCGACGCGCCGCCGATGAACGACGTGAGCTGGGTGCACGGGAGCGACATCGGGATCGCGTCCTCCTCTGACGGCGGGGCCTCCTGGCTGTACCGGGGAGTCGCCGAGGGGCTGGACACCGAGCCCGGGCGGCACACCTACTGGGCCCCCGAGATCGTCGACGACGGAACCGAGTACCACATGTTCGTCAGCGTGATCCGCGGTGTTCCGACCCAATGGGCGGGCCATGCACGCACGATCCGCCACTACACGAGCCACGACCTCTTCTCCTGGACCTACCGCTCCACCCTGTCGCTCTCGTCCGACAGAGTGATCGACGCCTGCGTCCTGCGGCTCCCCGCCGGCGGCTACCGCATGTGGTACAAGGACGAGGCCGACCACGCGCACACCTATGCGGCCGACAGCGACGACCTGACGCGGTGGACCGTCCGGGGACCCGCGGTCGAGTGCTCGGAGCACGAGGGCCCCAATGTCTTCGAGCTCGGCGGCAGTTACTGGATGCTCGTCGACGAATGGCATGGCCTGCGCGTCCTTCACTCACGGGACCTGGAGACCTGGGAACCGCGAGGACTCGTCCTCGATCGTCCCGGGCACGGCCCCGACGACGGCTCGTACGGCTTCCACGCCGACGTCGTCACGAGCGAACTCGGCGCATTCGTCTTCTACTTCACCCACCCCGGGCGATCCGACGGCACCCCTGGACGACACAGCGGCCACGAGGACCGCCGAAGCTCGATCCAGGTCGCCCGCCTGCGGGTGAACGCGGACACTCTCGTGTGCGACCGCGACGAAACGCTGGAAGCACCCGTCCTGCCTCTCGAAGGGCCCCTCCGGTGAGGGCGATCCGAAGAGTGACCGTGGGGGCCCGTCGCGCGGGGATGATCCCGTTCGTCGCCGCGCTCCTGCTCGCCACCGCATGCAGAGCCGAAGTACCGGCAAGCTCCGGTGTGACCCTGCTCAACGGGGACCGGATCTCCCTCTCCGGCCCGACGGTCGTCTCGGCCCTTCCCATCGACGACCAGGGCGACGTCGACGCGGCGACAGCGCGGAGCCAGATCCCCTCGCTCAAGAGCGTGGCGCTTCAGTACCCCGACGTCCGGGTCCTCGTCACCGACTCGGACGGGCACACGACCGACGCCGCACTGCACAACTTCGTGGCGAACTGGGCCCTCCCGCCCGAACTCGTGGTCGCCGCGGACTCCGCCTCCGTGGGCGCACAACTCCCCACGGACGGACAGCTCCACACCCTGCTGATCGGGGCCGACGGACACGTCGCCGCCGAATGGTCGAACCAGGCCGCTCCGACACAGGCAATCGTCGCCGCACTCCGCAAGGTCACGGCGAGCACCGCCACCCATTCCGACAACGTCGTACGGAAGGCAGCACCATGAGACAAGTCGCAGAGATGAGACGGCTGTTCGCAGGCGCCGTCGTCACCATGCTGCTCGCCTGCGCCGCAGTGGCCCTCACACCGGCCACGCCGGCCCACGCAGCGGGTTCGGCCCACTACGTGGACTGCTCGGCGGCATCCAACGGGACCGGAACCTCCTCGTCGCCGTGGAACTCTCCGGCGGGCCCGAACGCAACGACGTTCGCCCCCGGCGACCAGTTGCTGTTCAAACGGGGGACGACCTGCACCGGCCTGCTGCACCCGCTGGGCTCGGGCAGCGCGGCGGGCGGATCGATCACCATGAGCGCCTACGGCACCGGCGCCCTGCCGGTCATCGCCGGGGGCGGTGGCACGGACGCGATCTATCTGTACAACCAGGAGTACTGGGAGATCTCCGATCTGGAGGTGACCAACACCGGTGCCGTGAAGGGCGCGAACGCGCGGCGCGGCGTCTACGTGGTCCTCGAGAACTTCGGGACCGGGGACCACTACAAGGTCAGCAATCTCAACGTCCACGACGTGAACGGAAACCAGTCGAAGGAGGTCGACGGCAGTGCCGGAATCCTCTTCTCCGTCATCGGGACCACATCCCCCAGCGCCTTCAACGACGTCGACATCGACGGCAACACCGTGGCCAACGTCGCCCGCAGCGGTATCAACATGTCCAGCACCTGGCTCTGCCGGCCGTCCATCGGCTGCAACAACCCGGCCTGGACTCCGTGGAGCGGCGTCGTCGTCCACAACAACACCGTCCACGACACGGACGGTGACGGCATCGTCGTCCAGATGTCGCAGAACGCTCTCATCGAGCACAACGTCGTCTACAACGCGGCGAAGGCCCCCAACGCGGCGAACGCCGGGATCTGGGCCTGGGACTCCGACGGCACCGTGATCCAGTACAACGAGGCGTACGGGACCCAGAAGAACACCGGGAACACCGACGGCCAGGGCTTCGACGTCGACTACGGCCAGGACGGCACCGTCGTCCAGTACAACTACAGCCACGACAACGCAGGAGGGTTCATCCTCTTCTGCGGCTGCGGCGGCGGATCGCACCTCGCGAGCAACGCGGTGGTCCGCTACAACGTCAGCGAGGACGACCGTCTGCGCGCCATCACCATGGACGGCTCGCAGGACTCCGCGTTCTACAACAACACCATCTACCTCCCGTCGGGATCCACCGCCAACGTCCTCGAGGTCACGGGCGCCTGGAACGACCTCACGCTCGCCAACAACATCATCTACAACCTGGGCAGCGGCGGCTACGTCTACACGTCCGGCCAGCCGGCCTCGAACTTCGCCTGGCGCAACAACCTCTTCTACGGCAACCACCCGGCCGGCGAGCCCTCCGACCCCGGGAAGATCACGGCGGATCCGCTGCTCGCCTCGCCCGGCAGCGGCGGCACGGGCATCAACAGCGTCGCGGGCTACCAGCTGACCGCGTCCTCTCCCGCCATCGGTGCGGGAGTCGTCGTACCCAACAATGGCGGCAAGGACTACTGGGGCTCGGCCGTTCCCGCGACCTGTGCACCCGACATCGGCGCCGACCAGTTCAGCGCTCCCTCCGACTCGACCTGCCTCGCCAATGAGAACCTCGGCTTCGAGAAGGGGTCGACCTCGGGGTGGAGCGCGTGGAACTCCGCCTCGGTGGTGAACTCGGGCGCCCACTCCGGGACTTACGCGGCGCGTGTCGGGCCGTCGCCCGCCTCGCTCGAACAGTACGTCCCCGTCGCGCCCCGGACGACGTACCGCGTCTCGGGCTGGGTGAAGTCGGCCGTCGCCGGCGAGATCGTGAACGTCGGTGTCAAGAACACCGGTGGTCTGGAAACGGTGGCGAGCGCCGGCGGCACCGCGTGGACGTTCGTCTCCGCCGACTTCACCACCGGGGCGACCAACAACACCGTACGGCTGTACTGCTACAAGAGTTCGGGTACGGGGAACGGCTACTGCGACGACCTGGCCGTCACCCCCGTCAGGAACTACGCGGTCAACGGCAACCTCGAGTCCGGCCACACCGTGCCCTGGCGCAACGGCGACTTCTCGCTCACGAGCACGGCGGCCAACGGCAACGCCGCCGCGCTGACCAACGCGTCCCTGAGCTCAGGCTCCCTGTTCCAGATCGTCACCGGCCTCACGCCGAACACCACCTACCGGCTGACCGGCTCCCTCGCGAGCCAGACCGCCGGCACCACGACGGCACTGGAGGCCAAGCTCTACAACGGCGCCGCCGTCACGAGTGCCTCGACCACATCGAGCACCTACTCGAAGCAGTCGACGACCTTCACCACGGGCGCGGGCGTGACCTCCGCCCGCATCTACTGCCACCTCGTCTCCGGAAGCGGCGACGGCTACTGCGACGAAGTCACCCTGACCCAGCAGTGACCGACGGCGTGGGCGTCCCGCACGGGCCGGTTCCGTGCGGGACGCCCACGCGCTCCCCGTGTCGATGTCTTCATGCAACTCAACAGAGAGGTGAACCGACCATGGGAACGTCAGGACGTCAGGAGCAGCCCGGCCTGCCCGGCCCCGCACGACCCGGAGGGCTGTCCCGGCGCGGGGTCCTCAAGACAGCGGCGGTCACGGCGGGGGCCGCCGTACTGGGCCTGGCCGGCACGGGAGAGGCCCACGCCGCGGACGCCGTCATGACCGCCACCTCACCGGACGGCAGCAACAGGATCACCGTGTCGCTGGTCGGCGGAGCCCTCTCCTGGTCGGTCACACGCGCCGGTACGAAGGTCGTCGACACCTCGGTGCTCGGGCTCGTGATGAGCGACGGCACCACCCTGGGCGCCGCGAACACCGTGATGACCAACTATCAGCACTGGACCCAGGACAGCACCTGGACCCCGGTGTACGGGCGCAACGCGACGATCCGCGACCACTACCAGGAGATGCGCTGGAACCTTCAGGACAGCGGCAGCGGCGTCACCTTCGGCATCCAGATACGCGCCTACGACACCGGAGTCGCCCTGCGCCACACGCTGCTCGGCACGGGCAAGGCCACCATCTCCGACGAGCTGACCAGCTTTGTCCTCCCCGCCGGCACCCTGGTCCACAGCGCCCGGGACGAGAGCGTGTACACCCCCGTCGCGCCGGACGCGATCCCCTCCACCGGCACCTCCGGCACGGATGTCGGCCCCCTGACCGACATGCCTCTGCTGGTCACCCTGGCCGGCGGGATGCGGGCCTGCATCTGCGAGTCCTCCCGCGTGAACTACCCACGAGGGATGCTCACTTCGGTCTCCGGGCAGAGCAACACCCTCAAGACGTACCTGATGAAGAAGACCGCGCGCGGCAGCGGCACGGTGCAGACCACCTCGACCGTCACCACGCCGTTCACCACACCCTGGCGGGTCCTCGTCCTCGGATCCTCCGACACCGACCTGGTCGACAACGCCGAACTGGTGCTCAACCTGGCCCCGGCGGGCGCCCTGACCGACACGACGTGGATCCGGCCGGGCAAGGTGTTCCGCTGCAACCTGACCACCGCCGCGGGAATCGCCGGCGTGGACTTCGCCGCCGCCCGCAGCCTGGACTACGTCGAGTACGACGCGGGGTGGTACGGCCCGGAGTTCACCACCACCGACGCGACCGCGGCGATCGAGGCCATCGACCTGCCCATGGTGATCAACCACGCCACGACGAACGGCATCGGCGCCTTCCTCTACGTCAACCGCCTGGCCCTGACCGACCCCGACACCCTGTTCGCCCTCTACAGGAGCTGGGGCGTGGCCGGCGTCAAGCTCGGCTTCATCAACGACGGCACCCAGACCATGACCAACCAGATCATCGCCTGGGCCAAGACGGCCGCCAAGTACAACCTGCTGATCGACATGCACGACGACGTGCGGCCCTTCGGCTACGAGCGCACCTACCCCAACTGGATCAGCCTGGAGGGCGTCCGGGGCAACGAGAACTTCCCCACCGCCACCCACAACGTGACGCTGCCCTTCGCCCGCAACGTCGGCGGCCCGATGGACTACACCATCTGCTACGGGCAGTCCCGCGACCAGACGACCAACAACCACCAGATGGCGATGGCGGCGGTGTACTACCAGCCGCTCAACTTCCTCTACTGGTACTCCACACCGTCCTCGTACGCCACCACCGCCAACTGGCCCGGGCTGTCGTGGTTCGACGCCGTGCCCACCACCTGGGACGAGAGCACGACCCTCACCGGTTCGATCGGCGAGTACATCGCGGTCGCCCGCCGCAGCGGCACCACCTGGTTCCTCGGGGCGATGACCAACGAGACCGCCCGCACCCTGTCGGTCCCGCTGCACTTCCTCGACAGCGGCGTCAGCTACACCGCCACCGTCTACGCGGACGGCACGCCGGGAACCACCCCGCACGCCACGCCCACGGTGGTCAGCACCCGGAGCGTCACCTCCTCGACCACGCTGAGCATGGCGATGACCAGCGCGAGTGGTCAGGCGGTGATCCTCAAGCCGAGCTGACGCCTCGCGCCGGCGCACCGTCCGGTAATTGACAGGGTACGAACGCACCTCTGACTCGCGCGACCGACGCCCGCGCCGAACGGCACGTAAGCGGGTCGTCGACACTCGTCGGCGGGACGAGCTGCTGCGCCAGCCCGAGGCGATCATCCTGGCCGAAGGCTTCACCGCGGTGACCATGGATGAACTCGCCCAGCGACTGGGATGCTCCAAGGCGACGCTGTACAGCCTGGCCTCCACCAAGGAACAGCTGGTGCTGGCGGTCACCCGCACCTTCTTCCGGGATGCGACAGCCGAGATCGAGCAGGCCGTCCAGGCCGAGCCCGACCCCAGGCTGCGCATCCGGGTCTACCTCGCCGGCGTCGGCACCGCCATGCGCCGGCATTCCCACGCCTTCTACGACGACATGGTCGGCTACGAACCGACCGCACAGATCTACCGCAAGAATTCCGCCGCCGCCGCGCACCGGGTCCACGAACTGATCGAGGAGGGCGTGCGGGCCGGCGTCTTCCGCGCGCTCAACGGGCATTTCGCCGCCCAGGTCGTGGCGGTGACCATCGACGCCGTCCAGTCGGGTGCCCTTCTTGAGAGCACCGGGCTGACCGCCGGCGACGCCTTCTCCGAGCTCGGGGACCTCCTGCTGGACGGGCTCAGTGCCGGGCAGGCCGCATCCGAACCTTCTCCCTGAACTGTCCGCCCGCCCAGGGACCAGGTCTCGGCACCGACATGGACGACTTGGCGCCTCAGCGAACTCGGCCGCCCTTCCTCAACCCGGACGGTGTCGACGACGGAGTCGTTTACAACTTCCCCGTCCTGAAGTCCGCGCTGCTCTTGAGGATCGCCGAGTCCATGCTCCAGTTCTCCGGCTGGACCCTCTCCCAGAGACTTCCCTTGCCGAGTTCCCTGCCCAACTGGTCCTCTCGACGGAACCACTCCTCGGCACTTCGGATCCTGTTGGGGTGGATTTCGTCGAGGAGAGCGTAGTCCCTGGTGATGATCCCGTGCTTCCACACATTCCAGAAGCCGGTGAAATTGTCACGGAAACTCATGCTGCTCTTGTCGTTGGGGTCGGCGTTGTAGCCGGCAGGTTGATCGGCGATCCCTGTCAGGTCCGGACTGTTCCAATATGCTTCCAGATCAGTGTCGATGTACTGCGCCGGGTGCCCCGTGACCTTCTCGAACGCTGCGGCCATGTCGGCATAGGTCATGTGCTCGATGGCGACTTCGAGGTCCATGCCATTCGCCCGCTCCGGGTGGTCGAAGAGCCAACGGACATAGAATCCGCAATCCTCCAGAGCCACGTGCGGTACGGCTCCCTCACCGAGCGGGACTCGCCACGTCACGACGCCGTCCTCGACGGTGGGCGTCATAGGTGTGAGCGGCGAGATCGCCATCTCGATGTAGGGACCCGAGGTGAAGACCGCCGCTCCCATCCGGTCCCTGTTCCCTTCGTTCTGGAACAGTACCCATTCGGCCATGCGGCCTTTTCCGTCATAGTGGCCGGTGCGGAACCTGGAGTCGTAGCCTGATTTCTTGAGGGCGTAGTCGAGGTTTCCGTAGACGAAGAACTTGATTCCTTCTTCGATCGCCAGCTCATAGCTGCGGATGGCCCAGTAGGTCTCCGTCTTCTCGCCGGTGTTGAACCCGTCGATGTTGATGAACGCCCCGTCGCAGCCGCGAAACCCTTCACGCAGAACGTCCTCGTCAGCGAATGACCCTTCGAGGATGGAGACGTTGCCAAGCGCGAGAAGAGCCCGGGCCCGGGGGGAGCCGGCATCCCGCGTGAGGACCTTGACGGAGTACTTCTTGTCGGCGACAAGAGCACGTACAACAGGCATCCCCTGGGCTCCTGTGCCGCCGATGACGAAGATGGTGGAGGTGGCATGAGCAGTCATGTTTGTGACCCCAAATCAGAAACCGATCGGTTTCCAACACCGTACACCGATCGGTTTCCAGGCGGCAAGCGCCCAGGCGTACGGATCTTCAGGAGCTCCTCGAAGTGGCGTCGGTACCCCTCGGGGCTTGCGTCGCGATCAAGACGGCTGTCCAATACTGAAGATGACTGCCGCCGATGCGCGCGGCTCCAGGGCCTCCGGGACCGGAGACACCGCGAACCCCCTTGAGGCCCTCTCGCTCGACCAGCTCCGTCGGCGCAGGAGCATGAAATGGCGCACGCACCCGGCGGACGTCCTGCCGCTGTGGGTGGCGGAGATGGACGTACCACTCGCGCCCCCGGTGGCCGACGCGCTGCGCGAGGCCATCGACATGGGCGACACCGGCTACCCCGCGGGCACCGAATTCGCCGAATCGCTCGCGGGTTTCGCCTCGCGGCGCTGGAACTGGGAAGGCGTGGCGATCGACCGCGCAGCCGTGATCCCGGACGTGATGATGGGCGCGGTCCAGGTGCTGCGACTGATCACCGACCCTGGCGACCCTGTCGTCGTCAACTCCCCCGTATACGCGCCCTTCTACGCCTTCCTCACCCATGACGACCGCCGGATCGTCGAGGCGCCGCTCGGGGATGACCTGCGGATCGACCCGGCGGGGCTCGAGGAGACGTTCCGGCGTATCCGGGAGCAGAGCGGCAAGGGCAAGATCGCCTATCTCCTCAGCAACCCGCACAACCCCACTGGCACGGTTCACACCTTCGAAGAGCTGGCCGCCGTCGCGGAGTCGGCCCGCCGGTACGGAGTCCGCGTCGTCGCCGACGAGATCCACGCTCCGCTCGTCCTGGCGGGCGCACAGTTCACGCCCTACCTGAGCGTGCCCGGCTCCGAGGACGCCTTCTCACTCATGTCGGCGACCAAAGGCTGGAACCTCGCCGGGATCAAGGCCGCGCTCGCCCTCGCGGGCCCCGAGGCGGCCGGCGATCTGCACCGGATGCCCGAAGAGGTCCACCACGGCGCGAGCTTCCTGGGCGTCGTCGCCCATACGGCGGCCTACCACCACGGCGACAAGTGGCTCGACGTGTTGCTGGCAGGACTCGACGCGAACCGGAACCTGCTCGGCGAGCTCGTCGCCGAGCACCTGCCCGGGATCGGATACGCCGGACCGGAGGGAACCTATCTGGCCTGGCTCGACTGCCGCTCCCTCGGCCTCGCGTCGGAAGAAGGCAGCACCGACCTCGCGGTAGTCACCGACCTGGCCGGCCCCGCGAAACTGTTCCTCGAACAGGCCCGGGTCGCAGTGTCCTCAGGGCACATCTTCGGCACGGGAGGAGCAGGACACGTCCGCCTGAACTTCGCCACCTCCCGGTCCGTCCTCACCGAGGCCGTCACCCGTATGGGACGCGCCGCCGCTCTCCACACGCGCTGACCGGACCAGTAACCCCCGTCCGTCCGGGTTCATCAGGGAACCACGCCCTCGTCGTTGAAGAAACCGCCGCGCGGGGCGTGCATGCTGACCGACAAGGCGCAGCCCGCCAGATGCTTTCCGTTCCCTGTGCGTTCAATCCGTGTGCCCTGCACGGGACTTGTGGGGTCCCTATGGTCCATGGGGTTCCGAAAGAAGGGGCTCATGGACAGACCGCTCGCCATCAAAAGCCGCGGGACGACGAAGAGTTTCGGCAACGTTGTCGCCCTCGACGGCGTCGACCTCGACGTCGCGGAAGGACAGATCCACGGCCTCATCGGACCGAACGGCGCCGGCAAGACGACGCTGCTCGGCCTGCTGCTCGGCCTGGCGGCCGCCGACAGCGGCAGCCTGGAAATCCTGGGGGCACCGATCCGCCGGGCGCTCTCCGCCCCCGAAGGGGTCGCCGGGTTCGTCGACGGGCCCGGTCTGTACCCCTCGCTCACCGCCCGGCAGAACCTCGCGGCCCTCGCCGCACTGCAGGGCCGTGACGCGGGAACCTCGCGGATCGACGACGTACTGGACCAGGTCGGGCTCACGGATGTCGCCGAGGACCGGGCGCGCGGCTTCTCCCTCGGCATGCGGCAGCGCCTCGGGCTCGCCGCGGCGCTGCTCACCGAGCCCGGACTGCTGGTCCTCGACGAGCCCTCCAACGGCCTCGACCCGGCGGGCACCCGGCACGTGCACCGGGTCCTCACCCGGCTCGCCGCGAACGGTACCGCTGTCGTGCTGTCCAGCCACCGCATGGACGACGTCGAGGCACTGTGCTCAGAGGTCACCATCCTCGCCACCGGCCGGGTCGTCTTCTCCGGACCGCTGAGCAAACTGGCCGCCGAGAACAGCGAACTCGACTACCGGCTGCGGACATCGGACCCCGATGCGGCACACCGCCTCGCCACCGCGGCAGACGGGATACACATCGTCGAGGACCTCGGACCGCGGCACGACCCGCAGGTACTCGTCGTACGCGCCCTCGAGCCCGCCCTCGACGAACTGGTGACGCGGCTGGTGCGGGCTGGCATCGCGCTGCGCGAACTCGCCCCGGTGGTATCGCCGCTGGAGGCGGCGTTCCTCGCCCTGACAGAGCAGCAGGAGGCCGGCCGATGACCGCGACACTCACCGGCACCCCCACCGCGGCCGCCGCCCGACGCGTCCCGGTGGCCCGCAGCCTCCGCTTCGAGCTGGTCAAGCTGGTCTCGCAGTGGCGGATCCGCCTGCTGGTCCTGATCTGCTGGATCGCTCCCGCCGTCTTCGTGATCGCTGTGGGACAACAGAGCACTTTGCCCACCGACACGCTCTTCGGCCGCTGGATGCACGCCACCGGATGGGCCGGGCCACTGGTGACGCTCGGGTTCGGCGGATCGTGGGCGCTGCCCCTGGTCACCTCGGTCGTCGCCGGTGATGTGTTCGCCGCCGAGGACCGCCTCGGCACCTGGCGGCATCTACTGGTGGCGGTGCGCTCGCCGCGGCGGATCTTCGCGGCGAAGGCACTGGCCAGTCTCGGCGTGATCCTGGTCCTGGTGGCCGGGCTGGTCGTCTCCAGCACCCTCGGCGGACTGATCGCGGTCGGCAATCATCCACTCGTCGGGCTCGACGGCCACACGCTGGCGCCTTCCGACGCCGCCGCGAAAGTGCTGCTCGCCTGGGTCTGCGCCCTCGCCCCGACGCTGGCCCTGTCCGCCATCGGGCTGCTCGGATCCGTGGCGCTCGGCCGCTCCCCCATGGGCCTGCTCCTGCCCGCGCTCGTCGCGCTCGCCATGCAGCTCGGGCAGATGCTGCCACTGCCGGTCGTCGTGCGCCTCGCGCTGCCCGGCTATGCCTTCATCTCCTGGAACGGTCTGTTCACCAGCCCCACGCAGCTGGGCCCGCTGCTCACCGGCATCGTCGTCAGTCTGGTCTGGGCCGTCACCGCGACGGCGCTCGCCTATCTCCTCTTCGTACGACGTGACTTCACCAACCCGGCCGATGACGCCATGGGGCGGCGCGCGCTGCTCGTCGGAGCACTGCCGCTCCTGGGGCTCGGCGTCGTGACCGTCGCGGTCCTCACCATGGCGAGCCCGGCCACAGGCTCCGGCATCACCCAGGACAAGGTGCAGCGGTCGGTCGCCACGGCCTTCGCCCATCTCTACCGCACCCAGACCGGCCAACTCCACCGACCGGCGGTCACCGAGGCGCAGCTGAAGGCCACGGCGGCGTGCACCAAGGCCGGCGTCGCCGACGACGCCGAGGGTTCCGGCAACGACTGGCGCTGTGTCGTGTCCTGGCACCTCCCCGACGTCGAGGCCATCGGCCAGGCCGTCTACCAGCTCGACGTCACCGCAGACGGGCGGTACGTCGCCGACGGCGACGGGCCGAAGGAAGTGAACGGCTACTTCCTGGTGCGCACCCCCAACGGGGACGTGCCGAACCCGCTTTGGCAGTTCGACGGCAACGTCGAGCTGCTCTCCGCCACCTCGAAGGGATGACTCCATGCAGGTAACACGCCGCCGAAGGCGCGTCGAGGAAGCCCGCTTCGGCGCCCTCGCACGACGCCTCGGCCGACGGAGACCTCTGACCACGGCGGGCATCACCGCACTGGCCCTCGCGCTCGCCGGCACGGCCTTCGCCTCGACCCGGCAGTTCGGCTACGACCAGGTGGGCCAGGTCACCCGGCACGGCCAGGTGGTATCGAGCGACCAGTACATAGCGCCGTACGGTGACCGGCTGACCATCGACAACGGCAAGATCATGTCGTCGTCGGTGAGTCCGGACGGCAGCCACCTCGCCGCCTCCCTCACCGACGGCGGTCTCGCGATGGCCGTCGTCGACCTGAAGACCTGGAAGGTGCAGCAGCGCATCGGCAACAACGCGGCCGCCGACCTGCGCATCAGCGGCAACGACGTGGGGCAGGAAGGCCCGACGTACTCGCCGGACGGTACGCAGCTGTGGCTCGGCCAGACCGACGGCTACACCCGGTTCACGGTGAACGCCGACGGCAGTGTCGCGAACCCGGTGGCCGTCAAGATCCCCGCGGACGGACCCAAGCACGCGCTGGTGGGCGAACCGGTGTTCTCGCCCGACGGCTCCACCGTGTACGCCGCGGTCAACGGGCAGAACCGGGTGGTCGCGCTCGACGCGGCAACCGGCGCGATCAAACAGAGCTGGGCTGTGGGCAACGCCCCGCGCGACATGGTCGCAGTCGGCTCCAAGCTCTACGTGAGCAACGAGGGCGGTCGCACCGCGCTGCCTGGCGACACCACCGTCAACTCGTACAACACGCAGGTGCCGGCCGACCCGGCGACCGCGGCCACCACGACGGGCACGGTCAGCGTCATCGACACGGCCGATCCGTCCGCGGACGTCGCGAGCGTCTCCGTAGGACTGCACCCGACCGCCCTGTACGCGAAGAACGGCGCCGTGTTCGTCACGAACACCGCCACCAACGACGTCTCGGTCATCGACACCCACAAGGACGAAGTCGTCCAGACGATCTCCACCAAGCCGTGGCCCGAGGCATCGGTCGGCTACGAGCCCGACGCCGTGACGCTCACGCAGGACGGACATCTGCTGGTCACCCTCGGCCGCGCCAACGCGGTCGCCGTCTACCGGTACACCAGCCCGCAGGAGCCGGTCGGTTACGTCGGCCTGCTGCCGACCGACTACTTCCCCGCGGAGATCGCCACCGCGGGCAACGAGGTCGTCGTCTCCAACACCCGTGGCGTCGACGCCCGTCGGGCGACCACCAAGGCCGGTCACGGCACCCACGACACGACCTCGAGCCTGACCCACTTCACCCTGCCCAGCGACCAGGTCATCAAGTCCCGGACATCCAAGGTCTTCCAACAGAACGGCTGGACCCGCGGCGCCGTCGAGACAGCCAAAAGCCACAGCCACGCAAAGCCGGTGCCCGTGCCCGCACGGCTCGGCGACCCGTCGACGATCAAGCACGTCTTTCTGATCGTCAAGGAGAACAGGACCTACGACCAGGTCTTCGGCGACATCGAGAAGGGCAACGGCGACCCGACGCTCGCCGAGTTCGGCGAGAACGTGACGCCGAACCAGCACGCGTTGGCGAACCAGTTCGGGCTGTACGACAACACGTACGACATCGGCACGAACTCCGCCGAGGGCCACAACTGGCTGATGCAGGCCGACAACCCGGAGTACACCGAGTCCTCGGCCGGCGAGTACGCGCGCAGTTACGACACCGAGGACGACGCGCTGGGCCACCAGCGGACCGGGTTCCTGTGGACCGGCGCGCAGGCGGCCGGCAAGTCGGTGCGCGACTTCGGTGAGTTCCAGCAGTTCCTGACCAAGCCGGCCGACGCCAGCTGGCAGAACCTCTACTGCGACGCCAAGAACATGCGCTCCAGCGGCCAGGACACCGCCTACAACCTGGTGTCGTCCTCGCCGATCCCGTCGCTCAACTCCGTGTCGGTGCCCGGCTTCGCGAAGTTCGACACGAGCGTCCCGGACATCTACCGGACCGAGATCTGGAAGCGGGACTTCGAGCAGCACGGTCCGGCGGGCCTCAACATGTTCTGGCTCTCCAGCGATCACACGGGTGGTCCGGCCAACTCGCCGGCCCAGGTCGCGGACAACGACCTGGCGACAGGCCGGATCATCGACACCATCTCGCACAGCAAGTACTGGAAGGACTCCGCCGTCTTCGTGGTGGAGGACGACTCCCAGGCGGGGCTCGACCACGTCGACGGCCACCGTGCGCCGATCCAGATCATCAGCCCCTGGGCCAGGCACGGCACGGTCGACAGCCACTACTACACGCAGATCACGATGATCCGGACCATCGAGCAGATCCTCGGGGTTCACCCGATGAACCAGAAGGACAGCGCGGCCACCCCGATGACGGCGGCCTTCACCAAGAAGGCGGACCCCACGCCGTTCACCGCGCTGCCCAACAGGACACCGCTGACCGACGGCCTCAAGACCCCGCCGTCCTGTGGCCTGGACACCCCCGCGCCGCAGAACCCGAAGGCGGCGGCCGTCCCGTCGACCACCGTCCCCGCGGACCGGCGACAGCTCGCGGGCGAATGGGACAGCTGGAAGTCCAAGCAGCACCTGACCGGCCCGAATGCCAAGCCCGACTTCGCCAACCCGGCGCAGATGAACCACTTCACGTGGTATGAGACGCATGGCTGGAAAACGCCGTACCCGGGCGAGAAGAAGATCTACGCGCCCAAGGACGTGCCGGGCGCGTTCCTCCCGTCCTCGGAGAACGACGGCTGACCCCTGTGACAGCCGAGGTGCTGTGACCCCCACCCCAGGGCCCCTGCCCGGTGACCTTCACCGGGCAGGGGCCCTGCAAGCGCCCTCCCGCTCATCCTCGGTACCGGTGTCACATCCGCGGGCCCGCTGGTGTCTTCATGCCGAACGAGCCGAACAGGCCGACACAGGCAGACTTTCGAGGAGAACACCATGGCGCTCCGCGTCCCGAAGGCCGAGCTCCCTTCCGAGCTCAGGGAGAACATGATCAAGATGCTGGGTACCGTGCCCGAACCCGAGGAGGTGCTGGCGCACAACCCCAAGGTCGCCGCGGCCAGCCGGGAGTTCTCGAACGCAGTGGCCACCTGGGATGCGGCCGACGCGAGCCTCAAGACGTTCGCGCACATGGCCGTCGCCGCGCAGATCGGCTGCAGCTGGTGCCTGGACATCAACTACTTTCTCGCCCAGAACCACAACCTGGACCTCGCCAAGGCGAGCCAGGTGCCGCGCTGGAAGGAGTCGGAGGTGTTCACGCCGCTGGAGCGGGACGTGCTGGTGTACGCCGAGGCCATGACGAACACGCCGCCGACCGTGACCGACGAGATGTACGCGGGCCTGCTCGACCGGCTCGGCCCGGCGGCGCTGGTCGAGCTCACCGTGTTCATCGGTTTCGCCAACTTCGCGGCCAGGTGCAACACCGCGCACGGAATCACGTCACAGGGCTTCTCCGATGCCTGCGCGATTCCGCTGGCCCCGCGCCCGCAGGCTTTTGGCACAGCGGCGACGGCATGAGCGACGATCCGTTCGTCACCCATCGCAGCCTGCTGTTCACGGTCGCCTACGAGATGCTCGGGTCGGCGGCCGACGCGGAGGACGTACTGCAGGAGTCCTGGCTGCGGTGGGCCGACGTCGACCGTGCGCAGGTGCGTGATCCACGGGCGTACCTGGTCCGGGTGGTCACCCGGCAAGCGCTCAACCGTCTGCGGACGTTGTCGCGCAGCCGCGAGGACTACGTGGGCGAATGGCTGCCGGAACCCCTGCTGACCAGCCCTGATGTCGCCGAGGACGTCGAACTCGCGGAGAGCGTCTCGATCGCGATGCTGACCGTCCTGGAAACGCTCGCGCCGACGGAGCGGGCGGTGTTCGTGCTCCGCGAGGTCTTCGAGGTGCCGTACGACGAGATCGCCGAGGCCGTCGGCAAGTCCGCGGCCGCCGTGCGGCAGATCGCGCGGCGTGCCCGCGAGCATGTCGCGGCCCGGCAGCCGCGGGTGCGGGTGAGCCGGTCGGAGCAGCAGGCCGTGGTGGAACGGTTCCTGCTCGCGCTGCGCAACGGGCAGTTGCTGGAGTTGATGGAGGTCCTGGCGCCGGATGTGGTCCTGGTCGCCGATGGCGGGGGGCTCGCGGCCGCCGCTCCGACCCCGATCCACGGGGCCGAGCTGGTGGCGGCGTTGCTCGCGCGCGCCGACCGGGCCGCGTTCGAGACGACGGCCCTGTGGCTCAACGGCGCGCCCGCGGGGCGGATCGAGCGCGACGGCCGGCAGGCCGCGGTGAGCCTCGTGGTGGAGAACGGGCGGGTCACCCGCATCTACGCGACGGCCAACCCACGGAAGCTGACACGACTGGACGAACCGACCGAGTTCGCTCGATAGGTACGTTCCGCCCGGAGGCTACTTCACCACCGTCGACCAGTCGGGCGACTGCGCGGGGTCGAGACTGCGCAGTCGCTCCCGTACCTGCGGTGTCTGCACGTCCAGCCAGTCGGCCAGTTCACGGAAGGAGACGCAGCGGACCTCCTTCTTCACGCACACCGTCTTGATGACGTCGTCGATGGCCTTCATGTAGATGCCGCCGTTCCAGTCCTCGAAGTGGTTGCCGATGAACAGCGGTGCCCGGCTGCCGTAGTACACCCGGTTGAAGCCGGCGAGGTAGGAGGCGGTGGTCTCCTGCTGCCACGTGGGGTACTGGGAGGAGTCGCCCTCGGTCTCGCCGTTGGACTGGTTGTAGAGGAAGTTGAAGTCCATGGACAGGCCCTGGTACTTGCCGCCCTCGTAGGGGAGCAGCTCCAGCGGGAAGTCCCAGATGCCGTTCTTCTTGGTGGGCCAAATCTGGAAGTCGCCCGTGGAGCTGGCGTCGTAGCGCCAGCCGAGCTTCTTGATCGCGGGGAGCAGGGTCTTCTGCCCCTCCAGGCAGGGCGCACGGCCGCCGACGATCTCCCGCTTCGCGTCGAACGGCAGCGGCGGCAGGTCCTTGTCGCCGGTGTTGGTCTTCCAGTTCTGCACGAACGAGTAGAACTGGCTGAGCTCGCTCTTCCACTCCTCGGTGCTCCAGTCACCGCCGCCCTTGGCGCCGCAGAAGTGACCGTTGAAGTGGGAGCCGATCTCGTTGCCGTCCTGCCACGCCTTGCCGAGCTGCTCCAGGGTGGTGCGTATGTGCTCGTCGGTGGCGTAGCTGATCGCCGCGTCGCCCGGCTTGTGCTGCGGCCCCTCGTAGAGGTTCTTCTTGTCCTTCGGCAGCAGGTAGATGCCGGTGAGGAAGAACGTCATGTGCGCGTCGTACTTCTTCGCCAACTCCCGGTAGTGGGAGAAGAGATGGTCGTCGCCCTCCAGCGCGCCGTCCCAGGAGAAGACGACGAACTGGGGCGGCTTCTCCCCCGGCTTGAGCCGCACCGGCTTCAGCTGCCCCTTCGGGGGTCCGGTGTACGACGTGGAGCCGTCGCCGATCACCTTCGTCTTGCCGTCCCAGGCCGGCTCGTTCTTCGTCCCGGCGCTTGCGTCGCCGGAGCGCTTGCCGCCGGCCGACGCGGTCGAGGACGTGTCGTCGGTGCCGCCCAGCGCCAGATAGGCGGCCGCGAGGGAGGCGACGACGAGGAGGACCGCCATGGTCAGGATCCCCGGGCGGGCGGTCAGGCGGGCAGTCGTCAAAGGGGCGCGGCGGCGGCGTCGGCGACCGGCTTTCGATGTCATGGGAGGCACATTCTGCGAGGAGGGGAGTGCGAGGAGTCAAGGGGCGCGGAGCACCGGGTCCCGGTCGGTGGCGTCAGCGGAGCGGGCTCATGGCCTTCGACCAGATGTCGTAGGGGACGGTCGTGGCGGGCGTTCCGGCCATCCCCTTCAGCGGCAGCGGTTCCAGGCTCTTGGTCAGATCCATCCGGTAGACGACGACCGCGGTGGACACGGAGCGGTGCGTGCCGACGTACCAGCCGGCGGTGTCCTTCGGGGTCGTGCCGCCCTTCCCGGCCACCTTCGCGGACGCGCTCGCGTCGGTGGGGTGCTGCGTCTGGAAGGAGTCCGTGAGCGCCTCGGTGACCTGGGTGGCCACTTCGGCTCGCATGGCGCGGCGGGGCTTGGGGGTGTCCAGGGCGACGGCGGAGCCGTTGCGGGTGACGCGGCGCACGGAGTACGGCTCGGTGTGCGTGCCCGCGGCGGCGAAGGTGGCGTAGGAGCTGGCCATCCGTATCGCGCTGGGCGTCGAACTGCCCATGGACAGGGCGGGCACCTGCGGCCCGATGCTGGACGGCAGCAGGCCCGCGGCCTCGGCGGTCCTGCGCACCTTGTCCAGGCCGGCGTCCATGCCGAGCTGCATGAACGGGGTGTTCACGGACTCCGCGAGCGCTTTGCCGAGACTGATGGTGCCCCAGGACTTGCCGCCGTCGTTGTGGGCGGCGACCTTCTTGCCGCTGCGGTCCCAGTAGGGCCCCTCCGGGGTGGTGACCGGGACGCCGTCGTCCCCGTTGTAGAGGGACTGCGGGGTGACGGTGGTCGCCGCGCCGCCGCGCTCCTTGTGGGCGCCGAATTCCAGGCCGGCGGCGTAGACGAGCGGGAGGAACGCCGTGCCGGCCGGGACGGTGGCGGCGTTGGACTCGTTGAAGCCCTGCTTGCGGTGGTCCGGTCCGCCGTAGACGGCGAGTATGCGGCCGTCGGAGGCCACCGAGGCGCCGCCGTAGTGCGCGGTCTTGGCCTTGGTCTTGTCGTCCTTCTGCGCCTTCGCGCGGGCCTTGGTGACGGCGTCGGTGAGCGCCTCCTCCCGTCGTTTGTCGAAGGTGGTGTAGATCTGGTAGCCGCCCAGGTCGAACTGCTGGTCCGAGATGTTTCCGGCCTTCTTGGCGTAGGTGGCGGCGAGTTCCACCAGGTAGTCGCTCTGGTGGCCGGTGTCGTTGGTCTGCGACTGCTTGACCGGCTCGGGGAACTGCGTGTACTTGGCGCGCTCGGTGGCCGACAGCTTGCCGGTCTTGACCATGCGGTCGAGGATCCACTTCCAGCGCTCCACGGCCCGCGCGTGGTTGGCCTGGCTGAGGGTGGGGTCGTAGAGGCCCGCGCCCTTCAGCAGGGAGGCGAGGAAGGCGGCCTCACTGACGTTGAGCTTGCTGACGTCCTTGCCGTAGTAGGCCTGCGCGGCCCGTTGGATGCCGTAGGTGCCGCGTCCGAACCAGCTCGTGTTGAGGTAGCCCTCCAGAATGCGGTCCTTGCTCATGTGCTCGTCGAGCTTGATGGCGATCATGGCCTCGGTGAACTTGCGGCTCACCGAGCGGTTCTGGTTGAGGTAGACGTTCTTGACGTACTGCTGGGTGATGGTGGAGCCGCCCTGCGTGTCGCCCTCGCCCACGGTGCGCCACAGGGCCCGCGTGAGGCCCTTCACCGAGATGCCGGGGTCGGAGTAGAAGCTCTCGTTCTCCGCCGCCAGGACCGCGTAGCGCACGTCCTTGGGTATGTCCTTCAGCGGCATCGCCTGGCGCCGCACCCAGCCGGTGCGGGCCATGGGTGTCCCGTCGGCGTAGAAGTACACGTTGTCCTGCTGGGTGGCGTACGTGTTCAGGTTGTCCGGGATGTCCGTCATGGCGTACGCGAGGGTCAGCAGGCAGCCGACCAGGCCCAGCGAGGCGACCCAGGCGCCGAGCCACTGGCGCCAGGAGGGGACCCAGCGCCGCCAGCCGGTGCGGCCCGGGCGCGGGTACTGAGGCCGGAGGCGGCGGGCGAAGGGCGCGG
>NZ_JBEXDZ010000135.1:0-25852 GCF_040606085.1 Streptomyces sp. NPDC005485
GTGGACTGGTCCGAGGGCAATGTGCGGCTGCTGACGGAGTCCCGGCCCTGGCCGGAGACCGGCCGCCCGCGCCGCGCGGGGGTGTCCTCCTTCGGAATCAGCGGCACCAACGCCCACGTCATCATCGAACAAGCCCCGACAGAGGAACGGCCCGCAGACGAGGGCACGGCTCCCGACACGGTCCTGTGGACCCTGTCCGGCAAAACCCCCGAAGCCCTGCGGACCCAGGCCGAACGCCTGCACACATACGCCGACACCGACACCGACACCGACCCCGCCCTGCGCCCGCAGGACATCGCCTACTCCCTTGCCACCCGCCGCACCGCGCTGGACTTCCGGGCAGCCGTGATGGGCTCGAACCGGGAAGAGCTGCTGGCGGCCCTCACCGCGTTCGTCGAGGGCAGGCCGGCCGCGGGAGTGGTGCAGGGCAGCGTGCGCGGCACCGGACGTACAGCCTTCCTGTTCACCGGGCAGGGCGCGCAGCGCATCGGGATGGGCCGTGAACTGCACGCCGCGTTCCCGGTGTTCGCCGACGCTTTCGATGCCGTGCTGGCTGAGATCGATGTGCCGCTGCGCGAGGTCGTGTGGGGGGAGGATGCCGGGCGGCTGAGCCGTACGGAGTTCACCCAGCCGGCGTTGTTCGCGCTGGAGGTGGCGCTGTACCGGCTCCTGGAGTCGTGGGGGATCAGGCCGGACTATCTGGCCGGGCATTCGATCGGTGAGTTCGCTGCCGCGCATGTGTCCGGGGTGCTGTCCCTGGCGGATGCGGCGAAACTCGTGACCGCGCGGGGCCGGTTGATGCAGGCCCTGCCGGAGGGCGGTGCGATGGTCGCCCTGCAGGCGACCGAGGACGAGGTGCGTCCGCTGCTGGCCGACGGCGTGGGCATTGCCGCCGTCAACGGGCCCACTGCAGTGGTGGTCTCCGGTGTGGAGGCGGAAGCTTTGCGGATCAAGGCGCACTTTGAGGCGGAGGGCCGTAAGACCACCCGTCTGAAGGTGTCTCACGCCTTCCACTCCCCGCTGATGGAGCCGATGCTCGCCGACTTCCGTGCCGTCGCACAGGAGCTGACGTACAGCGAGCCCTCCATCCCGATCGTCTCCACCCTCACCGGCGCCCTCGTCGGCGAGGAGTTGGGTGATCCCGAGTACTGGGTCCGCCACGTCCGTGAAGCGGTCCGCTTCGCCGATGCGGTGACGGTGCTGGAGTCGGAGGGAGTCACCCGGTTCCTGGAGCTGGGTCCCGATGGTGTGCTGACCGCGATGGCGCAGCAGTCCGTCGAGTCGGACTCGGCGGTACTGACGGCCGCCCTGCGCAAGGACCGGGCCGAAGTGCCCACACTTCTGGGCACCGTGGCCCGGCTGCACGTCGTCGGACTCACGCCCGACTGGGCGGCGTTCTACGCCGGCACCGGAGTCCGAGCGCTCGACGACCTGCCGACTTACGCCTTCCAGCGCAGCACGTACTGGCTGGAGAGCGTCGTCGAGACCGGCAGCGCCCTGTCGGAGATGGGCATCGGATCCTCGGGGCACGCGCTGCTCGGCGCCGCCGTGACACTGGCCGACACCGACGGCGTGGTGCTGACCGGCCGACTGTCCACATCCGCACAGCCCTGGCTGGCCGACCACGCGGTCGGCGGCACCGTTCTCTTCCCCGGCACCGGCCTGGTCGAACTGGCGCTGGCCGCCGGCGACGAGGTCGGCTGCGACCTGCTGGAGGAACTCACGCTGGAGGCGCCGCTGGTGCTGCCCGAGCACGGCGCGCTCCAGGTCCAGGTATCCGTAGGAGCTCCCGGAGACACGGGCGCCCGGACGGTCGGCATCCACTCGCGCCCGGAAGCGGACGACGAACCGTGGGTGCGCCACGCCGTGGGCCTGCTCGCCGGGGCGGCACCGCAGCCCTCCTTCGACCTGGCGCAGTGGCCGCCGGCCGGTGCCGAGCCGGTGGACGTCGAGGGCCTGTACGAGGGGCTGGCGCAGGCCGGTCTGGAGTACGGGCCGGTCTTCCAGGGCCTGACAGCCGCCTGGCGCTCCGGCGAGGAGATCTACGCCGAGGTGGCCCTGCCCGAGGACACGGCCGTCGACAAGTTCGGGATGCACCCGGCGCTGCTGGATGCGTGCCTGCACGCCATCGGACTGCGTGAGGGCGGCGATGACCGCTCCGCGCGGCTGCCGTTCGCGTGGACCGGCGTGTCCTTCCATGCCTCGGGTGCCACCCGGGTACGGCTGAAGCTCACCTTCAAGGGAGAGACGGTCGCGCTCACCGTCGCCGACGGCGCGGGCCGTCCGGTGGCGAGCGTGGAGAGTCTCGTCCTGCGGGAGATCTCCGCCGAGCAACTGGCGGCGGCGGGATCCGCATTCCACGAGTCGCTGTTCCAGCTGGACTGGGTGGCGATGCCGGGGGCGCGGAGCGGACCGGTTCCCGCAGAGGTCAC
This sequence comes from Streptomyces sp. NPDC005485, assembly GCF_040606085.1. Lineage (NCBI taxonomy): Bacteria > Bacillati > Actinomycetota > Actinomycetes > Kitasatosporales > Streptomycetaceae > Streptomyces > Streptomyces sp. NPDC005485. The sequence continues at coordinate 2,433 of NZ_JBEXDZ010000135.1, forward strand.
CGTGCTGCGCCCGGCCCCGGGGTCGGATGCCGAGACGGTACGGGCGTCCGTGCGCCACGCACTGTCCGAACTGCAGTCCGCCGAGGGCCCGTTGGTGTTCCTCACCCGGGGTGCGGTGGCGCTGGCGGGGGAGGATGTCACCGACCTGGCCGGCGCCGCCGTATGGGGTCTGGTCCGCTCGGCCCAGTCCGAGACGCCCGACCGCTTCGTGCTGGTCGACACCGACGAGGCCGGCGAGGAAGACGCCGTCGCCCTCGCGCTGGCGACCGGTGAGCCGCAGGTCGTCGTGCGCGGTACGGCCGTCTACGGTGCCCGGCTGGCCCGTACGCCCGCCACGGTGAACGGGGACGCTCCGGTGTTCACGGCCGAGGGCACGGTCCTGCTGACGGGTGCGAGTGGCACGCTGGGCGGGTTGTTCGCGCGGCATCTGGTGACCGCGTATGGGGTGCGGAGCCTGCTGCTGACCAGCCGTCGGGGTGAACAGGCCCCGGGGATGGCGGAGTTGAGGGCCGAGTTGACCGCCTTGGGCGCCGAGGTGTCGGTGGCGGCCTGCGATGCCGCCGACCGCGAAGCACTGGCGGCCCTGCTTCAGGATGTGGACCTGTCCGCGGTGGTCCACGTCGCCGGCGTCCTGGACGACGGTGTGATCGCCTCTCTCACTCCGGAGCGGGTGGACACGGTACTGCGCCCGAAGGTGGACGCGGCCATCAACCTGCACGACCTGACCGCCGACAAGAACCTGAGCGCGTTCGTGCTGTTCTCCTCCGCGGCCGGAACCTTCGGCAACCCGGGCCAGGGCAACTATGCGGCCGCCAACGCCTTCCTGGACGCCCTCGCCACCCACCGCAAGGCGGCCGGGCTGCCCGCACAGTCGCTGGCCTGGGGTCTGTGGGGCGGTGGCATGGCCGGTGAGCTGGGTCAGGCCGACCTCGACCGGATGAGCAGCACCGGCGTGCACGCCCTCACCCCCGAACAGGGCCTGGAACTCTTCGACACCGCAAGCACCCTTCCCGCTCCGGCTCTGGTTCCCATCCGTCTCGACCTCAAGGCCCTGCGCTCGGCAGGCGAGAACCTGCCCGCCCTGTTCAAGGGACTCGTACGAACCCCGGCCCGGCGCACCGCCTCGGCGGGCGGCGGCCAGGCCGCGGCCAACGCACTCAAGCAACAGCTCACCGGCCTCTCCCCGGAAGAGCAGGAAGCCCTGCTGCTGGACACCGTCCGTACGAACGCGGCAACGATCCTCGGCCACGCGGGCGCGGATGCCGTCGACCCCGACCGGGCCTTCAGCGAGCTGGGCTTCGACTCGCTCAGCGCCGTGGAGTTCCGCAACCTGCTCAACGGCCTCAGCGGACTGCGCCTGCCGCCCACGCTGGTCTTCGACTACCCCAACGCCAGGTCGCTCACCACCCACATACGAGCGGAGCTCGTCCCGGACTCGAATGGCCACGGCAACGCTGAGGGGTCGGGCGAGGCCGAGATCCGAGCGGTCCTGCAGACCATTTCGCTGGGCAGGCTGCGCGACGCGGGTCTGCTGGACGCCCTGCTCGAACTCGGCGGCGTCAGCGACGCACGGACCGAACCGGACGAGGCCGAAGAGGCCTGGGAGGGCTCGATCGACGACATGGATGCCGAAAGCCTCATCAGCCTGGCGCTCAGCGGCGGGGAAACGGGAGATGTGTAATGGCCGGCTCTGACCAGAACAAGATCGTCGACGCGCTCCGGTCGGCGCTGAAGGAGAGCGAGCGGCTGCGCGCCCAGAACAAGAAGCTCACCGCCACCCTCCGCGAACCCGTCGCCATCATCGGCATGAGCTGCCGCTACCCCGGAGGGGTGGAGAGCCCGGAAGACCTGTGGCGGCTGGTCGCCGACGGGGTGGACGCGGTCACGGAATTCCCCACCGACCGGGGCTGGGACGCCGACCAGCTCTTCGACCCCGAGGCCCAGCGCCCCAACACGACCTACGTCCGTGAGGGCGGCTTCCTGCACGACGCCGCCGACTTCGACCCCTCCCTCTTCGGCATCTCACCGAACGAGGCGCTCCTCATGGACCCACAGCAGCGGCTGCTGCTGGAGACCTCCTGGGAGGCGATCGAGCGCGCCGGCATCGACCCGGCCGCGCTGAAGGGCTCGGCCACCGGCGTCTTCGCCGGAATGATGTACCACGACTACGCCGCCAACGCGAACACCGGCTCCATCGCCTCGGGCCGCATCTCCTACGCCCTCGGCCTCGAAGGGCCGTCGGTGACGATGGACACCGCCTGCTCCTCGTCCCTCGTCGCCCTCAACTCCGCCGTGCACGCCCTGCGTTCGGGCGACTGCACCCTCGCCCTGGTCGGCGGCGTCTGCGTGATGGCAACGCCGGAGACCTTCGTCGAGTTCAGCCGCCAGCGCGGCCTGTCCCACAGCGGGCGCTGCAAGTCCTTCGCCGCAGCGGCGGACGGCACCGCCTGGGGCGAGGGCGCCGGCATGCTGCTGGTGGAACGCCTCTCCGACGCCCGCGCCAACGGCCACCCCGTCCTCGCCGTCGTCCGCGGCATCGCCGTCAACCAGGACGGCGCCAGCAACGGTCTGACGGCGCCCAACGGTCCCGCCCAGGTCCGTGTCATCCGCCAGGCCCTCGCCGGTGCCCAGCTCGCCCCCGACCACGTCGACGCGGTCGAGGCGCACGGCACGGGCACCACCCTCGGCGACCCGATCGAGGCGCAGGCTCTCCTGGCGACGTATGGCAAGGACCGGCCCGAGGGCCAGCCGTTGTGGTTGGGGTCCATCAAGTCGAACATGGGCCACACGCAGGCTGCGGCCGGGGTGTCGGGCATCATCAAGATGGTCGAGGCGATCCGGCACGGGGTGCTGCCGCCGACGCTGCACGTGGACGAGCCCACGCATCAGGTGGACTGGTCCGAGGGCAATGTGCGGCTGCTGACGGAGTCCCGGCCCTGGCCGGAGACCGGCCGCCCGCGCCGCGCGGGGGTGTCCTCCTTCGGCATCAGCGGCACCAACGCCCACGTCATCCTCGAACAAGCCCCCAACCCCGACCCCGATGAGCCCACGACCGGCCGGCGCGCCCTGCCCGTCGTCCCTCTCCTCCTCACCGGCAAGACGGAACAGGCCCTCCAGGGCCAGGCCGAACGCCTGAAGACCCACCTCGAATCCCACCCCGACCTGCGCCCCCTCGACATCGCCCACTCCCTCACCAGCACCCGCACCGCACTGGACTTCCGAGCGGCCGTGATGGGCGCGAACCGCGAAGAGCTGCTGGCGGGCCTGTCCGGGCTGGCGCAGGGCGCACCTGCCGCGGGTGTGGTGCAGGACAGCGTGCGCGGCACCGGACGTACCGCCTTCCTGTTCACCGGTCAGGGCGCGCAGCGCATCGGGATGGGCCGTGAACTGCACGCCGCGTTCCCGGTGTTCGCCGACGCCTTCGACGCCGTACTGGCTGAGATCGATGCGCCGCTGCGCGAGGTGATGTGGGGTGAGGATGCCGGGCGGCTGAGCCGTACGGAGTTCACCCAGCCGGCGTTGTTCGCGCTGGAGGTGGCGCTGTACCGGCTCCTCGAATCGTGGGGGATCAAGCCCGACTACCTGGCCGGGCACTCCATCGGTGAGTTCGCCGCCGCGCATGTGTCCGGGGTGCTGTCCCTGGCGGATGCGGCGAAACTTGTCGTGGCGCGGGGCCGGTTGATGCAGGCGCTGCCGGAGGGCGGCGCGATGGTCGCCCTGCAGGCCACCGAGGACGAGGTGCGTCCGCTGCTGGCCGACGGCGTGGGCATTGCCGCCGTCAACGGACCCACCGCAGTGGTGGTCTCCGGCGTCGAGGCGGAAGCTTTGCGGATCAAGGCGCACTTCGAGGCGGAGGGCCGTAAGACCACCCGTCTGAAGGTCTCCCACGCCTTCCACTCCCCGCTGATGGAGCCGATGCTCGCCGACTTCCGTGCCGTCGCACAGGAATTGACGTACAGCGAGCCTTCCATCCCGATCGTGTCCACCCTCACCGGCGCCCTCGTCGGCGAGGAGTTGGGGGACCCGGAGTACTGGGTCCGTCATGTCCGTGAGGCGGTCCGTTTCGCCGATGCCGTAAGGGCGTTGGAGTCGGCGGGTGTGGGTACGTTCGTCGAGCTGGGTCCGGATGCGGTGCTCACGGCGATGGGCCGGCAGTCCGCCGAGGACGCGGCCTTCGTGCCCACCCTGCGCCGCGAGCGCGAGGAAACCCGCGAGACGGTGTCCGCACTGGGCCGGATCGCCGTACGGGGCGGGGCTGTTGACTGGACCGCGTTCTACACCGGCACCGGAGCACGCCGCGTCGACCTGCCGACGTACGCCTTCCAGCGCCAGCGTTACTGGTTCCACACCCTGGACTACCTGGCCGAGTCATGGGTCGCCGCCGAAATGGGCGGCGGAGTCTCGGAAGCCGGCCTGGAGCCGGCCGGGCACACACTGCTCGGCGCGGCCGTGCGCATGGCCGACGGCGACGGCGTGGTACTGACGGGCCGCCTGTCGGTCTCGTCGCAGCCCTGGCTGGCCGACCACGCGGTCGGCGGCACCGTCCTCTTCCCCGGCACCGGCCTGGTCGAACTGGCGCTGGCCGCCGGCGACGAGGTCGGCTGCGACCGGCTGGAGGAGCTGACGTTGCAGGCGCCGCTGGTGCTGGCGGAGAGCGGTGGCGTCATCGTGCACGTCGTCGTCGACGAGCCGGACGAGTCCGGAACGCGCCGGGCGGTGCGGCTGTACACCCGTACGCAGGACACCGACGACGTCCAGTGGACCCTGCACGCCACCGGATCCCTGTCCGCCACCCCGCTCGAGCCCTCCTTCGACCTGGCGCAGTGGCCGCCGGCCGGTGCCGAGCCGGTGGACGTCGAGGGCCTGTACGAGGGGCTCGCGGAAGCCGGTCTGGAGTACGGGCCGGTCTTCCAGGGCCTGACGGCCGCCTGGCGGTCGGGCGAGGACGTCTATGCCGAGATCGCGCTGCCGGAGGAGACGAGCGTCGAGGGCTTCGCGGTGCACCCGGCACTGCTGGATGCCTGCCTGCACGCCATCGCGCTGCGTGACAGCGGCGGCGATGACCGCTCCGCGCGGCTGCCGTTCGCGTGGACCGGCGTGTCCTTCCATGCCTCGGGCGCCGAGCGGGTACGGCTCCGGCTCTCGCCCGCCGGCACCGACGGCGTGTCCCTTCGGGTCGCCGACGAGGAGGGCCGCCCGGTGGCCACCGTCGAGACGCTCGCCCTGCGGGAGATCTCCGCCGGCCAGTCGGCGTCCGGACAAGCGGCGCTCAACGAGTCACTCTTCCAGCTGGACTGGGTCCCCCTGGCCGCCGCGAACGGCACGGCACCCGCCGACGTGAACGTCCTGCACACCACCCCCGGCACGGACGCCGAAGCGGTACGGTCCGCGGTACGCCACGCACTGTCCGAACTGCAGTCCGCCGAGGGCCCGTTGGTGTTCCTCACCCGGGGTGCGGTGGCGCTGGCGGGGGAGGATGTCACCGACCTGGCCGGCGCCGCGGTATGGGGTCTGGTCCGCTCGGCCCAGTCGGAGGACCCGGGCCGTATCTTCCTGGTGGACGCGGACGAAGGCAGCGTCGATGACGCCGTCGCCCTCGCGTTGGCGACCGGTGAGCCGCAGGTCGTCGTGCGCGGCACGGCCGTCTACGGTGCCCGGCTGGCCCGTACGCCCGCCACGGTGAACGAGGACGCTCCGGTGTTCACGGCCGAGGGCACGGTCCTGCTGACGGGTGCGAGTGGCACGCTGGGCGGGTTGTTCGCGCGGCATCTGGTGACCGCGTATGGGGTGCGGAGCCTGTTGTTGACCAGCCGTCGGGGTGAACAGGCGCCGGGGATGGCGGAGTTGACGGCCGAGCTGACCGCGCTGGGCGCGGAGGTGCGGGTGGCGGCCTGCGATGCGGCCGACCGCGACGCACTCGCTGTCCTGCTCCAGGATGTGGACCTGTCCGCGGTGGTCCACGTCGCCGGCGTGTTGGACGACGGTGTGATCGCCTCTCTCACTCCGGAGCGGGTGGACAGGGTGCTGCGTCCGAAGGTGGACGCGGCGATCAACCTGCACGACCTGACCGCCGACAAGAACCTGAGCGCGTTCGTGCTGTTCTCCTCCGCGGCCGGAACCTTCGGCAACCCGGGCCAGGGCAACTATGCGGCCGCCAACGCCTTCCTGGACGCGCTTGCCACCCACCGCAAGGCGGCCGGTCTGCCCGCACAGTCCCTGGCCTGGGGTCTGTGGGGTGGCGGTATGGCCGGGGAGCTCAGTCAGGCCGACCTCGACCGGATGAGCAGCACGGGCGTGCACGCCCTCACCCCCGAACAGGGCCTGGAACTCTTCGACACCGCAAGCACCCTCCCGGCCCCCGCTCTGGTTCCCATCCGTCTCGACCTCAAGGCGCTGCGTTCGGCAGGCGAGGACCTGCCCGCCCTGTACCGGGGACTGGTCCGTGTCACCAGGCGTCGTAGCGGCCGGGTCAGGGCGGACTCCTCGGTGCTGCGCGGGCAACTCGCCGCCCTGGAGCCGGCCGAGCGGGAGAAGGCGCTGCTGACGCTGGTGATGGAGCACACCGCCCGCGTCCTGGGGCACGCCTCGGTGGACGCCATCGCGGCCGAGCGGGACTTTCTGGAAGCGGGCGTGGACTCGCTCAGCGCCATGGAACTGCGCGGCGCCCTCAACGGCGTCCTCGGCATCGACCTGCCGCCGATGGCCGTGTTCGACAGCAAGACCCCTGCGGGGCTGGCCCGTGAACTCGTCGAGGTGCTGGAGCGGTTCGATGGATCGGCCCCGGCCTCGGACGCCTCCGGCGCCCGGGCTGTCGAGGCCGACGAGGACACCGTGACGGGCCTCTTCCGCCAGAGCGTGCTGGCCGGCCGCACGACCCAGGCGTTCTCTCTGCTGCGCGCGGTCGCCGATCTGCGCCCGACCTTCGACAGCCACCGTGACCTCGCCGCTCCGCTGCGCCCGGTGCGGCTGGCCGACGGCCCGGCCCGGCCGCGGCTGATCTGCCTCGGCACACCCATGGCAACCGGAGGCACCCACCAGCACGCCCGGCTGGCCTCGCACTTCCGGGACATACGCCCCGTCAGCAGCCTGCCCTCGCCCGGATTCGAGCGCGGCGAGAACCTGCCCGCCTCCGTCGACGCGCTCACCTCGGCCTTGTCCCACGCCGTGCTGGAGGCGGCGGAGGGGGAGCCGTTCGTGCTGTTCGGCTACTCCGCCGGAGGGCTCCTCGCCTACGCCACCGCGGGCCGCCTGGAGCGTGAACTGGGCACGCCGGCGGCGGGCGTGGTCCTGGTGGACACGTACGTGGTGACGCAGGAGAAGGGCGGCGGCATGCAGGCCCAGGTGTTCGAGCAGATGTCCGCCGCGCTGGTGGAACGCGACTCGCAGTACGGTCTGTTCGACGCGGCGGGCCTGTCCGCCATGCGCGCCTACTTCGACCTGCTGCCGCTGATCCCGCTGGACGCCGTCGACACCCCGGTGCTGTTCCTGGGCGCCGAGCGCAGCTTCCTCGCCGACGCCGACGCCGACGCCGATGCCGACGCCGGCGCCGGTGTTGCCGGTGGCGCCGTCGACGACTCCTGGAAGGCCCGGCCCTGGCATCCCGGGCACACCTACCGCTCCGTGCCCAGCGACCACTTCACCATCGTGGAGGAAGCGGCCGGGCAGACCGCGCGGAGCGTGCAGGAGTGGCTCTCCGGGGCGCTCTAGCCCCTGCGGTCGTCCCTCCCGCCCGCCCGTCTGCCCTGCCTGCCCTGTCTGTTCCGCTCGTTCTGCTTGTTCCGCCTGCGTTGCCCTCCGGCAGCGCAGGCGCAGGCGCAGGCGGTGGCGGTGGCGGTGGCGGCAAGGGGGCGGCGCAGGCAGTTCCACAGCCCATACAGGTGAAGAAGTGAGGATCCATGACACCGGCCCCGAGCGCCAAGGGAACCGTTCCGTTCGGCGAGCACAAGACCTGGTACCGCGTCACCGGCGACCTCGGCTCGGGCCTCGCGCCGGTCGTGGTGGTGCACGGCGGCCCGGGCTCCACGCACGACTATCTGCTGCCGCTGGCCCGGCTGGCCGAGGAGGGCCGGGCCATCGTGCACTACGACCAGATCGGCAACGGCGGTTCCACCCATCTGCCGGGCCGCGGCGCGGACTTCTGGACCGTCGAGCTGTTCCTCGCCGAGCTCGACAACCTGCTGACCTCCCTCGGCATCGCCGACGACTACGTACTGTTCGGCCAGTCCTGGGGCGGTCTGCTGGTGGCCGAGCACGCCGCCGCCCGCCCGGCCGGCCTGCGCGGCCTGGTCATCGCCAACTCGCCCGCCTCCTACCCGCTGTGGCTGGAGGAGATGGCGGTGCTGCGCGCCCAGCTGCCGCCCGGCGTCAACGAGATGCTGCTGCGCCACGAGGCGGCCGGCACGACGGACAGCGAGGAGTACTACGGGGCGATGACGCCCTTCTACGAGAAGCACGTCTGCCGCCTCAAGCCGTGGCCGCGCGAGTACCGGGCCTCGTTCTACGAGGTCTACAACGACCCGACGGTGTACTACGCCATGAACGGCCCCAGTGAGTTCCACGTCGTCGGAACCCTGAAGGACTGGGGCGTGGAGGACCGCCTGGCGGACATCGCCGTGCCGACCCTGGTCCTGTCCGGCCGCCACGACGAGGCCACCCCCAAGACGGTGCGCCCCTACGCGGAGCGGATCCCCGACGCGCGCTGGGTGGTCTTCGAGGACTCCAGCCACCTGCCGCACCTGGAGGAGCCGGAGGCCTTTCACGAGGTCATGACGGAGTACCTCAAGAGCCTGTGACGGGCCCTGCTCGGCCCTTTCACCGAGGCGGCGGTAATTCCGCTGGAGAGTCGCTTGAATTTCGCTGGAGCCTGACTTGAATTCCGGTGGGCTCCGCAGTGTTTCGGGTATGGCGAGAAGCCGTACGTCAAATCGCCGGATGGTGCCGGTGGTGGCGTGCCGGGCAGGCGGCCGGGTCCTGGGCCGCGGCCCGCGACAGGGCGCCCCGGGCCCGTTCTGAACTGCCAAGACGCCCTCGGGGGCGGTGACTTCGGGACGCTTCCGCGGTCTTCGAAACGGCCCTTTTTGGCCATCCGGAAGGGGCAGTGATCGGAGTGCTTCTCGACTTCCGCTTGAGCCGCGGAATTACCCTCCTTCGGCCGTGACGCGGCGCGGCTATGGTTTCGGATAAGGCCCTGCGTCACGCCCGGCGGAGGGACTTCCAGGGGAAGGGCCAGCCACAGAACTGCCGTCCGGGACGGCGTGGGACCGACCACCTCCCGCCCTCCTGACGGCCCGTCGCACACCGCCGCCCTGCCGGCAACTCCGCATCGCTCCCTATCCGATTGACCCTCCCTCCACTTTCTGCGTATGGTCTACACAATACCGCGTGCGCCGCACGCAGTAAAAAGCTCGATCCGATCACGGGAGGCATCGAACATGCCTGAAGTCACTCGCAAGGCAGGCCGGAAGGAGTGGACCGCACTAGGTGTACTCATGCTGGCCCTGCTGCTCGTGTCGATGGACATGTCGGTGGTGTACTTCGCCGTTCCGAACATCACCGAACAGCTCTCGCCCACCGCCACCGAGCAGCTGTGGATGTTCGACGCCTACAGCTTCGTGCTGGCGAGCCTCTACATCACGATGGGCTCCATCGGTGACCGGATCGGCCGTCGCAAGCTGCTGATGGTGGGCGCGCTCATCTTCGGCATCGGCTCGATCATCGCGGCCTACAGCCAGAGCTCCGAGATGCTCATCTTCGCCCGCATCTTCCAGGCGGTCGGCGGCGCGACCCTCGAACCCACGGCGATGGCGCTGCTGCGGGTGATGTTCCGCGACCCGAAGGAGCGCACCAAGGCCGTCGCCATCTTCGTCGGCACGCTCGGCATGGGGGTGACCGCCGGCCCGGTGCTCAGCGGTCTGCTCCTGGCCCACTTCTGGTGGGGCTCGATCTTCCTGATCAACGTGCCGTTCATGGTGATGCTGCTGATCTCGGCACCGATGCTGCTGCCGGAGTCCAAGGTCTCGCGGGTCGGCAAGTTCGACGTACTGGGATCGCTGCTCACCATCGTCGGTCTGTTCCCGCTCATCTACGGCATCAAGGAGATCGCGGCCAACGGCGCCGACTCGCTGCGGCTGGCCTGCATCGGCGTCGGTGTGGCCAGCCTGATCGCCTTCGCGATCCGCCAGCGTGCCTCCGACCACCCGATGCTGGACATGGCCCTGCTCAAGCGCCGTGCCGTCAGCGGCGCGGTGATCACCAAGCTCATCGGCTCCTTCGCGCTGATCGGCTTCACCGTCTTCACCGCGCAGTACCTGCAGTCGGTGCAGGACCGCACCCCGCTGAACGCGGCGCTGTGGAGCCTGGTGCCGTCGGTGGGGGTCGCCGTCATCCAGCCGACCACCGTCGCCTTCCTGGAGAAGGGCGTGCGGCGCTCCTCGGTCACCGCGGGCTGCTTCGCAATGGCGCTGGGCGGCTTCGCGATCATGACGCAGCTCGACGCGGGCTCGCCGCTGTGGCTGATGCTGGTGGCGATGAGCCTGCAGGCCGGCGGTCTGGTCTCGGTCCTGGGCCAGTGCACGGACATGCTGGTCGCCAACGTCAGTGAGGAGGAGGCCGGTTCGGGCACCGCGGTGCTCGAGACGGGTTCGCTGCTCGGCGGTTCGCTCGGCATGGCCCTGCTCGGCAGCGTCGGCGCCTACGTCTACGGCAACGACGTCAAGGACAAGCTGCCCAGCGGCCTGCCCAAGGACGCCTACAGCACCGCGCCCGACACCCTGGGCGGCGCGATCGTCGCGGCGCAGAAGCTGCCCGGCGAAAGCGGCCGCAGCGTTTTGCACGTGGCCCGCGACGCCTTCACCCACGGCCTCAACCTGGCGGCGGTGGTGGCCGGCGCCGTGGTCATCCTCGGCATGCTGTTCGTGACCGTGGCCCTGCGCAAGGTGCCCAACAACCCGCAGACCGAGGAGGAGTCGGAGTCGACCGTGGTCGCACGGCAGACACCCGCCTCCTGGCCGGCCGACGCCGGCACCCCGGCGCCGGTCGCGATGGTGGCCGACCACACCCGGCCGCAGGGGTACTGACCCACCGGCCGAACCCCGCCGGCAGGCACGGGCCTTCGGCCGGCGAACACCCCCGGGTGCTCGCCGGCCGGCAGGCCCGTGCCTGTTTCCCCGTCCCTTCCGGGGCGTGGTTGACCCGGACACCAAGTACTGCGTACGGTGAACGCTAAATAGTGTGTGGCGCACGCAGTACGTGTGTGTGCCGGGCCGCTGGGCTAGATTGTGGTGACGGTTCGTCGACACAGCCAACAGAGGGCGGGCGCATATGGGTAGCGACAGTGTCGTGGGCCTCCCGGCGAGCATCGAGGTGGCGTGGGGCCTGCGAGAGCCCTCCCACAAGGGCCCCAAGCGGGTCCTGAGCCTGGGACGGATCGTGGACACCGCCGTACGCCTCGCGGACCGCGAAGGAATCGGCGCCATTTCCATGAGCCGTATCGCCAAGGAACTCAACTCCTCGACGATGTCCCTCTACCGGTACGTCTCCGCCAAGGACGAGCTGCTGCCGCTGATGGTGGACGCCGCCTTCGGCCCGCCCGTCCCCCACCCGGACGCGAAACCGCACTGGCGGGCCGGGCTGGAGCACTGGAGCCACTCCTACCTGGCCGTGCTGCGCCGGCACAGCTGGGTGGTGCGCATCCCCATCAGCGGGCCGCCCGCGACACCCCACCAGATCGCATGGGCCGAACAGGGACTGTGCTTCCTGCAGCGCACCGGTCTGACCGAGGCGCAGAAGATGTCCACGATCCTGATGCTGGCCGGCCTGGTCCGCAACGAGGCCCAGCTCGCCCAGACCTACGAGGCCTTCTCGAAAACCGGGGCCGACGGCGCCGCATCGATGCTGGACTACCGCCGGCTCATCGAGAAACTGGCGGACGCGGACCGCTTCCCCGCCATCAACGCGGCCATGGAAGCAGGCGTCTTCGACAACTCCGACGGCGAGGAAGCGGAGTTCGGTTTCTCCCTGCACTGCGCCCTGGACGGCATCGAGGCACTGATGCGCCGCAGACGACGAGAAGCCCGCCAGGCCCAGCAGGATCAGTGACCCGGCGCCGGCTTCCGCGCCGCGTGGGTCACCGAGCACTGCGTGGGCGGTCCCTGCCCGCCGCGGTACCGCAGATGACGGGAAGCCCGCCGGCCCTGCCGGTTCAGTGACCCGGCGCTGGTGGTCGCCACGCCTCGCTGGCCGTCAGCAGGCTCGCGGCCCAGGTGTCGAGTAGTTCATGCCCGGGGCCGGCCGGGGGGTCACCGAGTGCTGCGGGGGCGTCACCCCCGCCCCCGCCGCGGTACCGCAGATGACGGGAAGCCCGCCGGCCCTGCCGGTTCAGTGACCCGGCGCCGGTGGTCGCCACGCCTCGCTGGCCGTCAGCAGGCTCGCAGCCCAGGAGTCGAGCAGCTCCCGGCCGCCACCGGCCCCCGCGCCGCGCGGATCACCGAGCACCCCGTTGGCGGTCACCGCCCGCAGTCCGCCGCGTCGCAGCTGTGGCAGGAGGGCCGGCAGCGGCCGGGTCTCACCCGCTGCGGCCCGCTCCTGGTGCACCGCGGCGGGCCGCAGCGCCAGCATCGCGGAGGTTTCCGCGCGGCCCGCGTGGCTGTCGCCGCCGTCCCCGGCGGGCTCCCAGAAGTGCGCGCGGCGCCCTTCGTCGCGCAGCCGCGCCACCGCACGCCGCACGGGCACGGCGTTGCCGCCGTGCCCCGAGACGAAGGCGACCGCGGCGAACGCGTCGGCCGAGCGGCCCAGTTCGGTCAGCAGCAGCTCGGTGGCCGCCCGGCCGATCGACAGCGTGCCGGGAAAGCCCGCATGCTCGCCGCTGGAGCCGTAGTGCACCGGCGGGGCGAGCACCACCCACTCCTGCGCCGCCGCCAGCCGCTCCGCCAGCGCCTGCGCGATCTCCGTGTCCACGGTGAACGGCAGATGCGGCCCGTGCTGCTCGGTCGAGCCCACCGGCACCACCAGCACACTCTGCCCGGCCAGCGCCGCCACCTCGGGCCACGTCAACTCGCCCAGCCTGCGCACCCTGCGCGGCCCGTCCCCGCCGCTCACCGGGAACCTCCGAGAACGCCCCGGCCCTTCGGGCGAGAGACCGCCCGCACGAGGGGGGTGCGAGGACCGGGCTGGTTTGGGCCCGGTCGGCGTGGAGGGCGTAAGAGCGGACCGTGCGCCGGGCGGACCGCCCGCCTGAGCGGCCCCTCTGCTCCAGGGGGAGGGCTCACAGCCGCCGCACCCCGTCCCGGCCCGGCCAGTCGGAGGTGTCCGGGCGCAGCGGGGCCAGGGTGCGGTGACGCAGGGCGCCCCACCACACGCCGGCGCCGTAGGCGAGGTCGTCGCCGACGCGCGCCGCAAACCACTGCGGCAGGGCGAGCGGGGGCCGCTGGGTGTGCCAGTCGGCGAGGTGGCGGCCCCAGGCGGCGGCCAGCAGGAGGCGTCCGTTGCGGGAGGCGGCGAGGGCGGGCACCGCCACTGGCCACCACGACCGGGTGACGGCGTCCGCGAACATCCGCCCCGCCCCCCAGTGACCGCGCAGCGCCAGCGCCACCGCCTCCTGGGCGGGCACCCCCACCGGGTGCAGCTTGCGCGGCAGCAGCGACGCGGTGATCAGGGCGGTGCCGGCGGCAGCGGCCGGCCGGCCGGCGGCAACGGCCGCCCAGCACGCCAGCGTCCACGGGGACACCCGCAGCGGCGCCGCCGCCGTGCCGTGCCGCAGCGCCAGCGGCGCGGCCGAGGTGCCGTAGTCGAAGCGCTGACGCGCCCACGCCGACCAGCGTGAACGGGGCGCGTGCCGCACCTCGGACGCTGGCTCGTAGCGCACCAGCGACCCCTGGCCGGCCAGCCGCCAGACCAGGTCGACGTCCTCGCCGTAGCGCAGCGTCTCGTCGAAGCCGCCCAGCTCCCGCAGAGCCGAGACACGCACGACCAGGGCGGCCGTGGGTACGTAACTCACCCTGCTGCCCGGGCGGACCACGCAGGGCAGCGGGCCCAGGTCGAGCGGCGAGCGTTCCTGCTCGTAGCGCTCCAGCACGCTGGTGCCCGCCCGGCTGCGCACCCGCGGCGCCACCGCGGCCACCTGGGGATCCGCGAAGTGCGGCAACAGCGCCTCGAGCCAGCCCGGTTGGACCGCCACATCCGCGTCCAGGAATGCCACCAGCTCGGTGCCGGCCAGCCGCCAGCCGCTGTTGCGGGCGGCGGCCGGACCGCGCGGGGCCGGATGACGCAGAGCCGCGCCGGGCAGCGGCACGGCGGACCCGTCGTCCACCACCACGACGGCGGCAAGCTGGGCCAGCGACCCGAGCGACCCGCTCACCTCCGGGTGATCACGGACCGGGACCACCGCGGTGACGTCGGCCGCGGTGAACGGGCCCGCCGCGTAGCGCGGATGGGCCATCCCGGCGTTGATCAGCTGCTCGGCCAGCCGCCGCTGCCCCGGCCGCTCGGCCACCGCCTGGCCCTCCAGCCAGCCCTCCACCAGCCGCGCGCCGGCCTCGGTCAGCCGCAGCACCCGGTAGGGGGAGCCGCCCAGCAGGGTCCGCCCGCCGGACAGCCGGCCCAGGGAAGGGTCGGGGGTCAAGAACAACTGGGGGGAGCGGGGGGCGCCCGCCTGGCTCGCGGTGTTCTCGGGGACCGTGGCACTCATCGGGTTCCTCCGGGGATACCCCGGCCCTGCGGCCGGGGAGGAAACGGACTCCAGGGCAGGGCAGGCACATCCGGTGCGCCGCCGGGGCGAAGCCGGCTGCGGCCCTGCCGGCCCCGGGCACCGGCACAGGCCCACGCGGCGGCGTGCGAAGGGCCTGCGCCCCGGTGTTCACGCATCTGGTCGGATTGCGGCTGCCGGTGCGCGGGGCCGGTGGGCGGTGTCACGGGGTGAACCCCCCGTCCGCGTGGACCACCGTGCCGGTGAGGGCGGAGGCCTCCTCGCCGCACAGCCAGCACACCGCGGCCGCCACCTCCTGCGGTTCCAGCAGGCGTCCCAGCAGATGGTGGCGGGCGAACTCGGCAGTGTCCGGCAGATCGTAGAGGTCGGCGCTGGCCTGCAGCATCGGGGTGCGGGTGGAGCCGGGGGAGACGGCGGTGGCGGTGACGCCGGTGCCCCGCAGGTCGGTGGCCAGGCCCCGGATCAGCCCCACCACCGCATGCTTGGCCGCGTTGTAGCCGGCCAGGTGCCACAGGCCGTGGTGGGCGGCCGCCGAGGCGAGGGCGACGAAGCGGCCCGAGCGCGGCTCGCGGCGGGCGAGCAGCCGGGGCACGGCGGCCCGGGCCAGGTTGGCCACCCCGCGCACCCCGATCTCGAACAGGGCGTCCCACTCCTCGTCGGTGCTCTGCCACAGCGGCCGCCCTCCGGCCATCACCGCGGCCGCGGCCACCGCGGCGTCCAGCGCGCCGAAGCGGCGGTGTGCCACCTCGACCGCGTCCTGGAGCGCCGCCTGGTCGCGTACGTCGGCGACCACCGGCACCACCGTGTCCGGCCACCGCTTGGCGAGGGCTTGGAGTTCCTTCTCGGTGCCCAGTGGGTAGCCGACCCCCGGCAAGTCGCGGCACACGTCGACGGCCACCACCTGCCAGCCGTCCCCGGCCAGCCTTTCCACCACGGCCGCACCGATGCCGCGCGCCGCCCCGGTGACCACGGCGGTGCGCCGCCCGGCCGCCGCGCCGCGCGCAGGGGTGGGGGGTGCGGTGTCCATGCTGGCAGGGCCTTCCTCGGTGCGGTCGGTGGAGCCGGGTGCCGGGCGGGCCGGCTTATCCCTGCACGCCGTGCTCGCGCAGATGCGCGAGCAGGAGGTCGGCGGCCTCCTCGGGGGAGGAGGGAGTGACCAGGCGGGGCGGGGTACGGGGCGGGGTGAGGGCGCCGGTGAGGGTGAGCAGCCGCTGCCGGGTACTGCCCTCGGGGGCGGGCAGTGCCTTGGCGCGCGGCCGGTAGGGGCGCACCCGGCCCGCGCGCACCGCTCCCGCAGCGTCGCCTGCCGGGGCGCTCACGCGCACCACCGGTATCTCCGCCCGGCGTGCGGCAAGGGCCGCGGCCAGGGATGCCCGGCGCGGCCGTAGCGTCCCCGCCTCCACGGAGCACACCGCCGGCAACGGCACTTGCAGTTCCTCCGCACGTCCGCCGTCCAGCCGCCGCACCGCCCGCAGCCGCAGGCCCGCCGCCCCGCCGTCACCCTCCTCGGCCGCCGGGGCGGGCGCCGCGGTCAGCTCCAGCAGTCCCAGCGCCTGCACCACGCCCTGCCGGGCCGCCAGGTGTCCCGGTGTCGCGCCGGTGCCCCGGTCCACCGAGCGGGCCCCGCACACCCACAGATCCGGTACCGGGTGCCCGGCGGCCGCCAGGCCGGCCAGCAGGGTGTGCGCGGTGGCGGCCTCGTCGCCGTCGTCTCCCTCGATGCGCAGCACCGCATCGGCGCCGGCGGCGAGCGCGTCGCGCAGCATCTCCTCGGCGCCGGCCGGGCCCACGGTCACCGCCACGCAGCGCGCGCCGAACGCTTCGGCGAGTTGCAGGGCGTGCTCCAGGGCGCACCCGTCCGCCGCTGCCGCGCCGGCCGCGTACGGTGCGGGTTCGCTCGCGCCGGTCAGCGGGTGCGCCCGGGCGCGGGGGTCCGCCCAGCGCAGTGCGGCGGCCACCAGCACGGCGCTCACCCCTGCCGGAAGGCGACGCCGTGGCCGCCCTCGGGGTAGGTCCAGGTGAGGGCGCCGGGGGAGTCGCAGACCTGGTAGCAGGTGCCGCACTCGAAGCACTGCTCGTAGTTGAAGAGGATCCCGCCGTCGCCGGTGGGCACGAACAGGTCGGCGGGGCAGGCGTGCACGCAGGTGCGGACCTCGCAGGAGCGGCACACGTCGGTGTCCAGGGTGATGTGCGCCCGCTCGGCGACACGGAAGTCGACCGTGGCCATCCGGTCCTCGAAGGAGACGCCCGGCAGGGCGCCGTCGCTGCTTGTCTGGCTCACCGGAAGGACCTCGCTCCGCTCAACGCGTCGGACAGCAGATGGCGCGCCCGTACCCCGTGCCCGCGGGCCGCGTCCCGCAGCAGCCGGCGCAGGCCCGGTTTGGGGCGCGGGTTGTCGACCGTGAAGAACCCCTGGGCCACGTCGCACAGCAGTCCCGCATAGGCGTGCTGCACCCGGTCGGAGAAGACGAGTCCCGGTACCCGGCGCAGTCTGCGGTGGTCGGCCAGGACGAAGGAGTCCTCCAGCAGCCTGCGGTAGCCGGCCAGCCCCGCACGGGAGGTGTCGCCGGCGGTGACGGCCGCGGCGGCGGCCCGGCCGGCGTACATGCCCGCGCCCAGCGCGTAGTTGACGCCCTCGAGCCAGACCCCGGCGGCCAGGCACATCGCGGCGGCGTCCCCGGCCACCAGGATGCCGTCGCCGGCCAGTTGCGGCATGGTGTCGTAGCCGCCCTCGGGGATCAGGTGGGCGGAGTACTCCTTGAGTTCGCCGCCGCGCAGCAGCGGGGCGATCGCCGGGTGCTGCTTGAGGCCGGCGAGCACCGCCTCGGGCCGGGTGCGCGATGCGGCCAGGCCGGTCAGCGACAGCACCACGCCCACGCTGACGGATTCCAGGTTGGTGTAGAGGAACCCGCCGCCGGGGATGGCGCCGGTGCAGCCGAGGACCTCGATGTCCTGGCCGTGCTGCCCGCTGAGCCCGAAGCGTTCCTCGATCACCTCGCGGGGCAGTGCGAGGGTTTCCTTCACGCCCAGCGAGGTGTGCTCGGCCTGTTTGCCCGTCACCTTCTTGAACAGTCCCGCCTCTTTGGCCAGGAACGAGTTGACGCCGTCGCAGGCGATGACGACGCGGGCGCTGATCTCGCCGTCGGGCCGGTCGGTGCGCACCCCGCACACCCGGCCCGCGCTGTCGCGCAGCAGCCCGGTGGCGGTGGTGGCGGGCACCAGGACGGCGCCGGCCTGCTGGGCGAGGGAGGCGAGCCAGCCGTCGAGGTCGCAGCGCAGGGCGGTGGCACCGTTGTAGGGGGGCCGGCCCCAGTCCTCGGTGCGGAAGTCGACACTCAGGGCCTGGGTGTCGGTGAGCATCATGGTGGAGCGCCGGGTCACCCAGCGCTGCACGGGCATGTGTTCCCACCAGTGGGGCACCAGCTCGTCCAGGATGCGGCCGTAGACCACACCGCCGTACACGTTCTTGGCGCCCGGATAGGGGCCGCGCTCCAGCAGCGCCACCGACATCCCGGCCCGCGCGGCCTCCAGAGCGGCGGCCGATCCGGCCGGGCCCGCGCCGACGACGACCACGTCGAAGGCGGGCGTTTCGCTGTTCTCAGGCGGCATCGCGCACCTCCCCGCCGGCCGCGCCGCTTTGCAACCGCCGCACCAGCGCGGCGAGTACGGCCGGCGCGTCGGCCACGATGCCGAGGTCGGCCATGGCGGTCATCGGGCAGTACGGGTCGGTGTTCACGCTCACCACATGGCGGGGCGCGCCGAGCCCGCCGGTGTGGTGCGGGGCGCCGGCCACGCCGAAGGCGACGTACAGGTCGGGGTCGACGCTGACGCCGGTGGTGCCGATCTGGCGGGCGTACTCCAGCCAGCCCGCGTCGGTGACCACCCGGGTGGCGCCCACCGCCATGCCCAGTGCGGCGCCGGCCTCGGTGAGCAGGGCCACGGCCTGCGGCCCGCCGAGGCCGCCGCCCGCGCCCAGCAGCCGGCGGGCGCCCGCCAGGTCGCCGGCGTCCGCGGAGGTGTCGCGGACCGGGCCGTGCACCAGCCGGTCCCCTTCGTAGGGCAGGGCGAGTTCGGTGATCTGCGGTGCGCCGGGCACGGGCGTCGCGCCGCGCACCCCGGGCTCCAGGGTGGCCACGAACGCTCCGTCCACGGTGAGTTCGACCAGCGCGCTGCCGCCCAGGCGCAGCACGTCGGCGCCGTGGGGCAGGACTTCCACCGCGCCGGCCAGCAGCGGACGGCCGAGCGCGGCCGCCAGCCGCGGTGCCAGGTCGCGGCCGTCGGGCGAGGCGGGCAGCACCAGCGTGTGCACCGGGGTGAGCAGCGGCGCGAGGGCCGCGGCCAGCGCGGCAGGGCCGACACCCGTCTCGGCACTCCACACCCGCCGCGCCGACACCAGCTGCTGCGCTGCCGCCCGGGCGTGCGAGCCGGCGACCAGCACCGCCCCGTCCGCCTCGGCGACCACCTCGTCGGCGCCCAGCGGCAACACCCCCTCACGCACCACCAGGACGGCGAGGCGGGCGGGAAGCCGCACGCCGGCGCTCACAGCGCCGCCCCCGCCCGATGGCCCTCGATGACCGCGGCGTGCGCGCGGCGCGGGGCGAGGCAGTCGCCCGCCCGCCGCACCACGAACGGGGCGTCCTTGAGGGCCTGCCACAGGGCGTCCTCGGGCGCCTGCTGAGCGGCGCACACCACCCAGTCGTAGCGCTCCTGCGCGATGCTGCCCGTGGTGTGCGTGAGGATGTCCAGCTCCACGTCCCCGTCCCCGTCCCCGTCTTTTCCGGGGCCCGGCCGGGCCCCCGTCACCACCTGGTCGGTGGCGTGTTCGATGCCCTTGGCGTGGGCGCGCACGCTGTACGTCTCCAGGTCGAGGGTGATGCCCAGGTCCTGTCCGACCACCATCCCGGGGGTGGTGATGCGCACCCGGCAGCCCCGGTCGGCCAGCACTTCGGCCACCGACGTCGCCTGGTGGAAGCCGAGTTCGTCGACGACCAGGACCCGCTGTCCCGCGGCCGGCGCGGCCCGCCCCTCCAGCACGTCCCGCACGTCCACGATCCGCTCCAGCCCGCCCGCCCAGTACGGCGGTTGCGGCCGGGCCCCGGTGGCCAGCACCACGGCGTCGGGCTGCTGGGCGCGCAGCGACTGGGCGGTGGCCTCCACCCCGGTGCGGATCTCCACGCCATGGCGCAGGCACTCGGCCAGCAGATTGCGTACGACGTCCAGGAACTCGGCGCGGCTGGGCGCGGTGGCGGCGGTCGCCACCTGGCCGCCGGTGGCCGCGCCCCGCTCGTAGAGGGTCACCTGGTGTCCGCGCTGCGCCGCCGTCGCCGCCGCCTGCAGTCCGGCCGGCCCGCCGCCCACCACCAGGACCCGGCGCGGCCGGGGCCCGGGGGCGGGCAGCGCGATCGCCTCACGGCCCGCGCGGGGGTTTTCGATGCAGCCCAGCCAGCGGTTGAGGCCCATCCGGCCGACGCACTCCTGGTTGCACGAGAGGCAGGTGCGGATGTGCGGGGTGTGCCCGGCGCGGGCCTTGGCGGCGAAGTCGGGGTCGGCGATCTGTCCGCGCACCACGCCGACCAGGTCGCAGTGCCCCTCCGCGAGGGCCCGTTCGGCCTGCACCGGGTCCTTGATGCGGCCCACGCCGATCACCGGCAGCCGTACCGCCTTGCGGATGGCGTTGGAGACGAACAGGGCGTAGCCGGGCGGCACCGACATCGACGCCTCGATCATGTACAGGGTCGAAGTCGCCACACCGATCGAGGTGTTGATGTAGTCGACCTTGCCGGTGGCCTCCACCAGACGGGCCGTCCGGACGGCCTCCTCGATGGTGGTGCCTCCCTCCAGCAGCTCGTCGCCGCACAGCCGCACGCCCAGCACCCGGCCGGGCCCGATCGCCTCACGCACCGCGTCGATGATCTCCAGCAGGATCCGTGCCCGCTGGTGCAGCGGGCCGCCGTAGGCGTCGGTGCGCAGGTTGGTGGCGGGGGAGAGGAAGCCGCGCACGATCGAGGAGTGCGAGCACTGCAGCTCCACCCCGTCGAAGCCGCCCTGCGCGCAGTGCCCGGCCACCGCGGCGTACCCGGCGACGATGTCGGCGATCTCCGTGGTGGTGACCTCCTTGGGCACCTCCCGAAACAGCGGGTCGGGCACCGGCGAGGGCGCCCACACCGGCAGCCGGGAGTACATCGAGGACGCCTGGCCGCCGTTGTGGTTGAGCTGGGCGAGGATGGGGGTGCCGTGCGCGTGCACGGCCTCGGTGATACGCCGGTAGCCGGCCACCGCCTGCGGCCTAAAGCCGTGGATCAGCTTCTCGTAGGGCCAGTCGGTGGCGTGGGTGGAGTGCTCCTCGGTGATGATCAGGCCCGCGCCGCCGGCCGCCCGCGCCGCATAGTAGGCGGCGTGCTGCTCGCTGGGCAGACCGTCCTGGGCGTAGTTGGTCAGATGGGCGGAGAACACGATCCGGTTGGCCAGGGTCAGTGCTCCCAGCCGCAGCGGCGAGAACAGCAGCCTTCCTGCGCTCATCAGACTGTGCCCCCCTGCACAGCGCACAGCGCCAGCGCCGCCCGCCTGCCCTCCAGCAGCGCCTCGTGCACGGTGCGCGGTGCCACCCGGTCGCCCGCCAGGACCGCGCCGTCGACCACCGGCGCCGTGTCGGGCAGCCGGTGCCCGCAGTGCACCACCACCGCGCACGCCACCTTGTGCTGCTCACCGCTCAGCACGTCCTCCACCAGGGCGGCGTGCGCCAGTGCGGCGCGCAGCACCGAGCGCCGCAGCAGGTGCACCCCGGCGCGCTGCAGCCGCACATGGGCGTCGGCGAGGTCGCCGGTGAGTGCCAGCTGCGTGCCGGCCACCTGATCGGGGGTCACCAGTGTGACCTCCCGGCCCTGGGCGGCCAGCCGTTCGGCGAGCGCGACACCGGTCGCATCGCCCACCGGGTCGTCGACGACCACCGCACCCTCGGGCAGCACGGCGCGGCCCGCGAGGACCTCGGCCGCCTCCAGGACCGTGCCGCCCTCGATGTCGCAGCGGCGCGGGCCGGGGCGCGAGCCGGTGGCCAGCACCACGCTGCGGCCCGTCATCTCCCGCAGCCCGGCGGTGGTGGCCGTGCGGACGGTGACACCCAGCCGCCGCACCTCCGACTCCAGCCAGTCCAGCAGCGGCGCCCAGCGCTCGCCCACCCCCCGCAGCATGCCGCCGAGCTGCTCCTGACCTTCCACCAGTTCCACGCGCCGCCCGTGCCCGGCCAGCACCCGCGCGGCCTCCAGCCCGGCGGGGCCGCCGCCCACCACCAAAACCGTGTCACCGCCGGCATCGGCCCTCGGGGCCGTGGTGAGGCGCGAAACGTCGGGCGCATCCTCGCTCTCGTGGCCGCTGCGGGGGTCAACGGCGCACGACAGCAGCGGATTACGGTTGTCACGCACCCGGCACTTCTGGTTGCACAGCACACACGGGCGCACCCGCTCACCATGGCCGGCGCGCACCAGCGCCACCAGTTCCGCATCCGCGATCTGCGCGCGGGTCATCTCCACCAGGTCGGCGACGCCGTCATCCAGCGCTTGTTGGGCGTGGCCGGGGCCGGTCACCGAGCCCTGCAGCACCACCGCCACCGTGCCGGCCACCGCCGCGCGCACCGCCGCGCACAGGTCGGTGTTGAAGCCGGGCGGGGTGTGGAAGTCGGGGCGGGTGGCGGAGCTGGACATCGCCGAGCCGCGCACCACCACCAGGTAGTCCAGCAGCGGGGCCAGCTCGCGGGCGAAGTCCTCGGCGTGCTGGGGGGTGATGCCGGCCCAGGGCGCCAGCTCGTCGCAGGACAGCCGCAGTCCCAGCAGCCGGTCCCTGCCCACCGCCGCACGGACGGCGGCGAGGACCTCCCGCACCAGCAGCAGCCGGTCGCTGCCGTAGGCGTCCTGCCGCTGGTTGGTCAGCCCGGACAGGAACTGCCGCAGCAGGCTGTGCTGGCCGGCCTCGACCTCCACCCCGTCCAGCCCGCTGTCCGCGGCCAGTTCGGCCGCCTGCCCGAACCCGGCACGCAGCGCGGCCAGTTCAGGTTCCTCCATCTCCATGGGCATCTCCCGGCTCACCACGTCGGCGACCCGGGAGGGGGCCCACAGCGCCGACTGGTGATACGCGGACGAGCCCTGGGAGCCTGCATGGCCCAGCGAGGCCACCACCAGCGTCCCGTGCGGCGCGCAGGCCGCCGCGGTCGCCGCCCAGCCGGGCCCGCACTCCTCGGCCAGCGGGGCCCGCTCGTAGGGCCAGTCGCCGGGGTGCACGCTCGCCGTCTCGGTGACGATCAGGCCCGCGCCGCCGGCCGCGCGGCGCGCGTAGTAGGCGACGTGCCGCGGCGACAGGGCCCTGCCGTGGGCCAGGTTGGTCTCGTGCGGCCCGAACATCACCCGGCTGGGGGCGGTGCGCGGGCCCAGTACGACGGGCTCGGTCAGACGGGGCGTGCTCACGCGGCCCCCGGGGTGAACCCGGCCAGCGGCCCGGCGTCGCAGGCCCGCTCCGGGATCCCCGCGGTAGGCGGCCGCCGGCCAATGGTGACCGGCACCGGGCCGCCGGCGCGCGTGCGGTGCGAGTGGTCGCCGGCAGGGCGCGGCGCCGTGCCGGCGCCCGCCGCCCCCCCCGCCCCCGGTGCGGGGGGGGGGGGGGGGGCGCCCGCGGGGCCGCCGCCCCCGCCCCCGCCCCCGGGGGGGGGGGGGGGGGGCCGGGCCCCCCCGGG
>NZ_JBEXDZ010000136.1:0-25581 GCF_040606085.1 Streptomyces sp. NPDC005485
CCTTCCGGTGCCGGGCCCCTTCCTCTGTGCCGGCCCCTCCGGACCCTCAACCGGAGAAGCCGACGTGCGCGAGCCGCAGCGGGCCGCGCAGCCTGAGGTGGACGTCGTGCACATCGACGGCGGTGAAGCCGGTGTCGACGGTGGTCGTGCGGTAGTCGTAGGGGCCCTCGGTGGTCGGCAGGGTCACCGTGAGCAGCGACTCGCCGCCGTCCAGGGCGAGTTCCAGGACTCCCTCGCCGGCCGCCTCGACCGTGAGGCGCCCGGCGCCGGTCCCGAAGTCGCAGTTGCGGAAGACCAGTTCGCCCGTGCCGCCGTCCACCGGTGTCACCGCGTCGCCCGACACCTTCGTACGGTCGACGATCTCCGTGCCTGTCTGGTCGTCGAAGTCGGCTGCCGCCAGGCCGAGTTCGCGCACCGGGCGCGGGGAGCCCGGAGTGCCGTCGAGGTCGATAGTCGTACGGAGACGGATGTCCTCGCTCGACGCGCCCGCCAGGAGTTCGTACCCGCCCGGCTCCAGCCGCCAGGTGCCGTGCGCGACGTCCCAGAACGCGAAGGCGGAGAGCGGGAGTTCGAAGGTCAGGTCCGCCGAGGCGCCCGGGGCCAGGTGGACGCGCCGGTGGGCGACGAGTTCGCGGCGGGGGCGGGGCGCGGAGGGGTCGACGGCGCGGGTGTAGAGCTGGGCGACCTCGTCGGCGGGTACGGCGCCGGTGTTGATGACCGTGAAGGACACCGCCAACCGGTCGCCGTTCACTGAGGTGTTGAGGTTCCCGTACGTGAACTTCGCGTACGACAGGCCGTGTCCGAACGGGAACAGCGGCGTGCCCTCGAAGTACAGATACGTCTGCCGGGCGCCGATCACGTCGTAGTCGAGGAGGTCCGGCAGGTCCTCGTCGGCGGCGTACCAGGTCTGCGGGAGGCGGCCCGCGGGGGAGACGTCGCCGGCCAGGACCCGGGCGAGTGCCGTCCCCGCGGCCTGACCGCCGTGCGCCGTCCACAGGGCGGCGGGCAGGTCCGTGACATCCAGCGCGTACGGATACGCGGAGACCAGGGCCACGGCCGTGTTCGGGTTCGCGGTGCGGGCGGCGCGCAGCAGGCGTTCCTGGTGGGCGGGCAGGCGCAGCGTCGTGCGGTCCTCCGTCTCGCGGCCGTTGATGTGCGGGTCGTTGCCCGCCACGACCAGGACGACGTCCGCCGCGGCCGCCGCGCGGGCCACCGCCTCCTCGCCGCGCTCCGTGATCTCCAGCTCGAAGATTTCCGCGTTCCCGTCGGCAACCTTCACGCCGTCGGCGGCGACAGAGACGTGCCTACCCGTCCCGAGGTGCTTGAGGAGGTGGCCGGTCGCGTGGGTTTGGGAGGGTTCGAGGCGGAAGGTCTCCTGGACGACCCAGCCGCCGGGCTGGTCCGCCGAGGCGCGGACGTAGCCGTCGTCGGCGACCGAGAGGTAGCGGCCGTCGGGCGCGCGGAGCGTCAGCACGCCCTCGCCCCAGTCGATCAGCGCGAGTTCGCTTCCGGTGGCGTCTGCGGTGAGCGGGGGCAGGTCCGTGCGCCCCGCGAGGAGCGCCGGGTCGAGGGCCCCCTCGGCGCCGCGCACCTCGTCGGCCGACTCCTCGGCCGCCGGGACCCTCAGATACGTACCGGACGACGTCTTCAGCCGGATGCGGTCCACGCCCTCCGCGAAGTCGACCCGGTCGGCGCCGAAACGCTCGTACAGGCCTTCGAGCGGGGTGGAGCGGTGCAGCAGCGAGCCGCTGTACCAGTCGAGCTTGCACTCGTCGGCGAGCAGGCCGACCACGGCGACACGGGTGTCCGGCGCGAGCGGCAGCAGATCGTCGTTCCTGAGGAGGACGACCGCCTGCTCCGCGGCCTCCTGTGCGAGGGCGCGGTGCGCGGGGGTGTCGAAGTCCGCGGCGCCGGCGTACGGGTCCGCCTGCGGGTCGAACTCGCCGAGCCGGAAGCGGACCGAGAGCTGACGGCGGACCGCCGCGTCGATGTCGGCCTCGCTCAACAGGCCCTGGACCAGGGCGCCCTGGACACGTTTGATGATCTTCGAGCTGTCCGTGCCGTGGTCGGTGAAGCTGTCGACCCCGGCGAGGACCGCCGCCGCGGTCGCCTCCTCGTGCGTGTCGAAGTAGTGCTCGGAGTCGACCAGGTTGGAGGGGGCGCCCGCGTCCGAGCAGACCAGGAGCTCCTCGTCCGTCCAGGTGCGCAGGTGCTCGCGCAGATACGGCGAGACGTGGTTGGGGCGGCCGTTGACCAGGTTGTACGCCGGCATCACCCCGGCCACCGCGCCCGCCTCGACCGTCTCGCGGAAGGCGCGCAGATCGTACTCGTGCAGCACCCGCGGGCGGACCGAGGAGGACGTGACGTCGCGGCCCGTCTCGTTGTTGTGCGCGAGCCAGTGCTTGAGGACGGGGGCCGTGCGCCAGTACGTCGGGTGGTCGCCGCGCAGGCCCCGGGTGTAGGCGGTGGCGATGGCCGAGGTCAGCTTCGGGTCCTCCGAGTAGCCCTCCTCGCCCCGGCCCCACAGCGGGTGGCGCAGCAGATTGACCGTGGGGGCCCAGACGTTGAGGCCGACACGGTCGTCGCGGGCCCGCATGGCGCGGACCTCCGTCGACACGGCCTCGCCTACCCGGCGTACGAGATCGTCGTTCCAGGTCGCGCCCAGGCCCACGGCTTGCGGGAACACGGTTGCCGGGCCCATCCAGGCCACCCCGTGCAGCGCCTCCTGACCGGTGCGGAAGGCGGCGATGCCCAGACGCTCCACGGCGGGCGCGAACTGGTGCAGGAGCGCGATCCGTTCGTCGAGCGTGAGCCGCGACAGAAGGTCGTCGATGCGCTTCGCGAAAGGCAGCTGCTGATCGCGGAAAGGTGGCGTGGGCGGCGTTTGTGCGGTCACGTGGGGATCCCTTTGCGATGGAGCGGGGAGACTCTTTCGAAGCGCTTCGATGCTCATTCGACTGAGGGGTGGGTGTCAAGAGACCTCGGCGCAACAACTCCGTTTCCTCTCCGTGATTTCAGGCGGCAGGCCGAACTGGTCCAGTCCTCCATACCTCCGAGGAATGTTGGGAGCGAGTCTTGTGCACCCCCAGGTGTTCACTTAACCTCGCAGCAACATCGAAGCGCTTCGACTACTCGAACTGCCCGGCTGGGGTGCGCAAGCCCCGGTATGCGTCGAAGGACCGCTTCGGCTCAGCCAGTTCCACTCAAGACACCGCAGCCGACGGCTCCTCCGCCGGGTGTCCTGCTGTGCGCCACGAAGGGTTGACGCAATGACGCCGAACTCCGCCCCCTCCGCTCCCAGTCGGAGAAGCTTCCTCGCCTCCACGGCGGTCGCCGCGGCCGCCGTGGCCGGGGGAATGCCGCTGCTCGCCGCCTGCGGCGGTTCGGACGGCGGTTCGCGGGACGGCACCACGTCGGGCAAGGACGCCAAGAAGCTCCTGCCGGCCTACGTCGCGAGCAATGTGGTGACGCCGGACATCCCCGCCAAGAACGGCTCCGCGATCGGCTTCACCAGCAAGCTGGACCTCGCGGGGCTGAAGACGTCGGTGCCCAAGAAGCTCGGCAAGGGCGGCAAGATCACGATCATGTCGCCGTTCTGGGGTTCCCCGCCCAAGAGCGGCAACGCCTACTACAAGGGCATGAACGCCCTCACCGGTGTCGACGTCACCTGGCAGAACCAGGACGGCAACACCTACGAGCAGAAGCTCGGCGCGGTGCTCGCCTCCAGCGACGTCCCGGACGTGGTGGTCGTCCCCGGCTGGAACATGAACGGCAAGATACCCACCGCCGTCATCAGCAAGTTCGCCGACCTCGGCCCCTACCTCTCCGGCGACGCGGTCAAGGAGTTCCCGAACCTCGCCGCGATCCCCACGGACGCCTGGCGGCGCTCCATCTTCGGCGGCAAGCTGCGCGGCCTGCCGATGCCGGCCCCCTGGGCCCCCAGCATCGTGCCCCTGTACCGCCAGGACATCTTCGAGAAGAAGGGCTACGAACTCCCCAAGTCCTGCGACGAGTTCATGGCCCTGGCCAAGGAGATCACCAACGCCAAGGCCAAGCGCTGGGCCTGCCTGGACATGAAGTGGACCGCCTTCCAGGCCTTCGGAGTGCTCTCCGGCAGCGAGAAGCCGCTCGGCTGGAACCTGGTCGACGGCAAGCTCATCTACCGCATCGAGACCGACGAGTACCTGGAAGCGCTGGCGTGGTCCCGCAAGCTCTTCGAGGCGGGGGTCGTCCACCCGGACTCCAAGATGGGCAAGAACGCCCCCGACCCGGGACCCAAGTTCGCGGCGGGCGAGTTCCTCATCTACCCCAACAACATCTCCCAGTGGTGGAGCCGCACCGCCGAACAGGCCACCCAGAACCCGGACTTCAAGATCTGGGGGATGGACGTCTGGGGCCATGACGGCGGCAACCCCACCATGTGGGCCGAACAGCCCGCAGGCATCTTCGCCTTCATCAACAAGAAGGCCTCCGAGTCGGTCATCCGCGACGTGCTCGCC
This sequence comes from Streptomyces sp. NPDC005485, assembly GCF_040606085.1. Taxonomy (NCBI): domain Bacteria; kingdom Bacillati; phylum Actinomycetota; class Actinomycetes; order Kitasatosporales; family Streptomycetaceae; genus Streptomyces; species Streptomyces sp. NPDC005485. The sequence goes on from NZ_JBEXDZ010000136.1 coordinate 4,500, forward strand.
GTCGCCAACGTCACCGCGGCGCCGTACGGCACCAAGGAGTACATGATGACCAACTACGGCGTGGAGGGCACCCACTACACCGTCAAGGACGGCGTCCCCACCAAGACCGACCAGGGCAACATCGACGTGATGAACGCCTTCGTCATGGTGGCGAGCCCCGCGGCCACCATCGCGCACCCCGACTTCCCCGAGGTCGCCAAGGGGCAGGTCGAGTGGCAGCAGCGGATGGGTGCCTTCACCAAGAAGTCGTCCTTCTACGGCATGCAGATCACCGAGCCGAACCGCTACACCAACCTCTCCAACGACTTCGAGCAGCTGGAGGACGACATCGTCCGCGGCCGCAAGAAGATCAGTGACATGCAGCAGGCCGTCTCCGACTGGAAGAGCAAGGGCGGCGACAAGCTGCGCGACTGGTACAAGAAGATCCTCGACGACAACGGCTCCGCGGCCAACTGACCGGGCATCGAGGCGAGGAGAACGGCCGTGTCCCACAGCACGGTGCCTCGGAGCAGGGCCGAGGCCGACACAACGGAGAAGACCCCGGTGGCGCCCGGCGGCGCCACCGGTCCCCGGCGCGCGCGACGGCCGGGAAAGCTGAGTCTGCGGCTCAGGTTCAGACGCGACCGCGTCCTGCTCCTGATGGTGCTGCCGGCCGTCGTGCTGATCCTGCTCTTCAACTACGTGCCGATCCTCGGCAACGTGGTCGCGTTCCAGGACTACGACCCGTACATCAGCGACAACGGCGTCATGTCCATGCTGCACAGCCCCTGGGTGGGTCTGGAGAACTTCCAGCGGATCTTCGAGGACTCCGCCTTCTGGAGCGCCGTCCAGAACACCCTGGTGCTCTTCTTCCTCCAGCTCGTGCTGTTCTTCCCCATCCCGATCGTGCTCGCCCTGCTCATCAACAGCGTGGTCAGGCCCCGGGTGCGGGCCTTCGCACAGGCCGTCCTCTATCTGCCGCACTTTTTCTCGTGGGTGCTGGTCATCTCGGTCTTCCAGCAGCTGCTGGGCGGCGCCGGGCTGCTCTCGCAACTGCTGCGCCAGCACGGCTACGACGGCCTCGACATCATGACCGACCCCAGCACCTTCAAGTTCCTGGTCACCGCGCAGTCCGTGTGGAAGGACGCCGGCTGGGGGATCATCGTCTTCCTCGCCGCGCTGGCGTCGGTGAGCCCGGACCTGTACGAGGCCGCCGCGATGGACGGCGCGGGACGCTGGCGCCGCATGTGGCACGTCACGCTGCCCGCGCTGCGCCCGATGATCGCCCTGCTGCTGGTGCTGCGCGTCGGTGACGCCCTCACCGTCGGCTTCGAACAGATCCTGCTGCAACGCGACGCGGTGGGACCGGGCGCCTCGGAGGTCCTGGACACCTTCGTGTGGTGGAACGGCGTCCGCAACCAGGACTTCGGTTACGCGGCAGCCGCCGGACTCGTCAAGGGCGTCGTCAGCATCGGCCTGGTCCTCGCCGCGAACAAAGTGGCCCATCTCATGGGCGAGCAGGGGGTGTACAAGAAGTGACCGCCGTCATCGACAAGCCCGTCGAGCCCGTGCGCGAGCCCGGCCGGTGGGCCGCGCCGCCCCGGCCGGTGTGGGAGGAGGAGCCCGGCAAGGCCGGTCTGGCGGGCAAGGGTCTGGTCCTGACCCTCGCCTGCGTGGGGATCCTCTTCCCGCTCTGGATCGTGATCGTCACCAGCCTCTCCTCGCGCAGGACCATCGACGAGGCCGGCGGCCTGGTGATGGTGCCCAAGAGCATCACCTTCATCGCCTACCGGGAACTGCTCAGCGGCGGCCAGGTCACCCGCGCGGCGGTCATCAGCATCCTCATCACCCTGGTCGGCACGGCCTTCTCGATGACGGTGTCCGTCCTGTGCGCGTACGGACTGTCCCGCATCGGCTCGCTCGGCCACCGCTGGATCCTGATGCTGCTGCTGGCGACCATGTTCTTCAGCGCCGGTCTCATCCCGACCTATCTGCTGGTGCAGACCCTCGGTCTGATGGACAGCTATCTCGCGCTGATCCTGCCGAGCGCGATCAGCGTCTTCAACATCCTGGTGCTGCGCGGGTTCTTCATGAGCATCTCGCCGGAGCTCACCGACAGCGCCCGCATCGACGGCGCCGGTGACTTCCGCATCCTGTGGCAGATCATCATGCCGCTCTCGCGTGCCGTCCTCGCGGTGATCACGCTGTTCTACGCGGTCGGCTACTGGAGTGCCTGGTTCAACGCCTCGCTCTACCTCAACGACCAGGACATGATGCCGCTGCAGAACGTCATGATCCAGCTCGTCCAGAAGCAGCAGGCGCCCGTCGGTATGGGCCAGGCCATCAAGACCGGTCAACTGTCCGGGCTGGCCGTCCAGATGGCCGTCATGGTCATGGCGCTGCTGCCGGTCGCCGTCCTCTCGCCCTTCGTCCAGCGGCACTTCAAGAAGGGCATGCTCACCGGCGCGATCAAGGGCTGACCCGTGCCCGCCCGTTCTCCCCGGCCCTCACAGCTCCGCCGCGGCCGACCTGCTCCTGACCGGCGGTCGGCCGCGGCGGTCCCAAAGCCACGGGGGTGCCCCCTCGGTTCGCGGCTGCGGGTTCGCCGTGGCTTGTCGCGCAGTTCCTCGCGCCCCTGAAGGGGCTCTCTTCCCCCCTACGTCACAACGAGCCCTCCCGCTCCCGCACAGCAGTCGTACCACCGGGCCGCCGCACCTGCCGTGCCGGCCTTCGGACTTCCTCCGGGCACGAACGCTCGACCTGCGCGCCGGAGAAGACTGCGTTCTCGATCCGGGGCCGCAGTAGCACCCGCATTTCCCCCCACCCATGGAAGGGACACCATGGCAACACGAACGTTGGGCAAGGTCGCCAAGGCTCTGCTGGCTCCCGCACTCGCCCTCGGCGCCACCATCGGCCTCGCCTCGGCCCCCGCCTCCGCGGCGGTCTGGTCCTCCTGCGACCAGTGGGGCAACACCAGCCTGAACGGCTACACCCTCTACAACAACATCTGGGGCTCCGGCGCCGGCAGCCAGTGCATCTGGGCCAACTCCGGCACCAACTGGGGCGTCAACGCCAACCACCCCAACACCGGTGGCATCAAGTCGTACCCGAACTCCAAGAAGGTGGTCAACAAGTCGATCACCTCGCTCGGTTCGCTCAGCAGCAGCTACAACGTCTCCGTCCCGTCCTCCGGCGCGTACAACACGTCGTACGACATCTGGGACACCGACTACGACTACGAGATCATGCTCTGGGTCAACAAGACCGGCGCCGTCGGGCCGCTCGGCACCTCGCAGGGCAACCTGACGCTCGGCGGTCACACCTGGACCGTGTACAAGGGCAACAACGGTGCGAACGAGGTCTTCTCCTTCGTGCGCACCTCCAACTCCACCTCCGGCACCGTGAACATCCTGCCGATCCTCAAGTGGATCAAGGACACCAAGCACTGGTTCGGCAACGAGACCATCGGCGACGTGCAGTTCGGCTACGAGATCACGTCCTCGTCCGGCGGCCTCAACTTCACCACCAACAACCTGACGGTCAGCAGTAGTTGAGTCAGGGGGAGCCGTTCCGGCGGATCGCCGGGGCGGCTCCCCGCCCGTCCGGGGGGCGTGGCTACTCCGCCACGGGCAGCCGCGCCCCGTCCCGCAGGAACAGCGGGATGCGGTCCAGCGGGGCATCCACGGTGACCGTGCTGCCCCCGTCGTACGACGCCCCCGTCCACGCGTCCGTCCACGTGGCGCCGGCCGGAAGGTACGTCGTGCGGGCCGTGGCTCCTGCCGTCAGCACGGGGGCCACCAGCAGGTCCCGGCCGAAGAGGTACGCGTCGTCCACCGACCAGGCCGCCTGGTCCGCGGGGAACTCCAGGAACAGCGGGCGCATCACCGGCAGACCCTCCTCGTGGGCCTCGCGCATCACGTCCAGGACATACGGCTTCAGGCGCTCGCGCAGCCGCAGGTACTTCTCCAGGATCGCGCCGGCCTCCTCGCCGTACGACCAGACCTCGTTGGGGCCGCCGGTCATCTCCGGGCCCAGCGGCGTGCCGGGGTCGCGGAAGCCGTGCAGGCGCATCAGCGGGGACAGCGCGCCGAACTGGAACCAGCGGACCATGACTTCGCGGTACGCGGGGTCGTCCGGGTCACCGCCGTGGAAGCCGCCGATGTCGGTGTTCCACCAGGGGATGCCGGACAGCGCGGTGTTGAGGCCGGCGGCGATCTGCCGGCGCAGCGTCGCGAAGTCCGTACCGATGTCGCCGGACCACAGGGCCGCGCCGTAGCGCTGACTGCCCGCCCACGCCGAGCGGTTGAGCGTGACGATCTCCGTCTCGCCCTCGGCGATCATGCCCTCGTAGAAGGTGCGGGCGTTCTCGCGCGGATACATGTTGCCGACCTCCAGGCCGGGGCCCGCCCAGTAGCGCAGGTTCTCCTGGAAGCCGGGCTTCAGCTCGGGCTCGCAGGCGTCCAGCCAGAAGGCGTCGATCCCGTACGGCTGCAGGTAGTTGTCGCGGACCTTCGACCACATGAAGTCGCGGGCCTCGGGGTTCGTGGCGTCGTAGAAGGCGACCTGGACGGTCGAGGCGACCTCCTTGTCGGGCCAGTCGGCGTGCGCCATCGGGCCGTACTGCGTGCCGATGAAGTGGCCCCGCTGCTCCATGAGCTGGTGGTTCTCGGAGAGCGGTGACACGGACGGCCAGACCGACACGACCAGCTTGACGCCCATCTCCCGCAGCTCGGCCTGCATCGCCGCCGGGTCGGGCCACTCCGCCGGGTCGAACTTCCAGTCGCCCAGATGCGTCCAGTGGAAGAAGTCGCAGACGATGACGCTCAGGGGCAGGCCGCGCCGCTTGTACTCCCGGGCCACGGCGAGGAGTTCGTCCTGTGTGCGGTAGCGCAGCTTGCACTGCCAAAAGCCCGCGGCCCACTCGGGCAGCATCGGCGTACGGCCGGTGACGGCGCTGTAGCGGCGCTGGCCGTCGGCCGGGGCGCCCGCGGTGATCCAGTAGTCGATCTGGCGCGCCGAGTCCGCCACCCAGCGCGTGCCGTTGTCCGCCAGCTCGACACGGCCGATCGCCGGGCTGTTCCACAGCAGCGTGTAGCCGCGGCTGGAGGTGAGGACCGGGATGCTCACCTCGGCGTTGCGCTGGACGAGGTCGAGGACCGTGCCCTTCTGGTCCAGACGGCCGTGCTGGTGCTGGCCGAGGCCGAACAGCTTCTCGCCCTCGTAGGCGGCGAAGCGCTGCTCCAGGCGGTGGTAGCCGTTGCCGACCGGCGTGTACAGGCGCGGGCCGGGCCACCAGAAGTGGGCGCGTGCCTCGGTGAGGAGTTCGGTTCCGTCGTCGGTGCGCACGAACCGTATGAGGCCCTCGGCGCTGACCTCGACGGTGAGCGCGCCGACCGTCAGCGTTCCCCATCCGTCCTCGATCTTGACGGTGGCCGCGGCGGCGGGCGCCTCGTCGAGGAGCGCGCCGGGCAGGCTCTCGACCACCGGGCCGCCGAGCCGCGCCCGGACCCGGACCGCGTCAGGACCCCAGGGCTCGATACGGACGGTCTCCTGCCGGCCGCTCCACTCCAGCGCGCCGTCGCGCTCGCGGAACGTGCCGAGGGTCGGGGAGGACTGGGCGAGGCTGACCTGAGGCTGGATTTCGGCAGGCAGATTCACGGCGGGTGCTCCTGAGGGAGTCGAGGCAGGGAACTCAGGCGGAGGAGACGAAGGCAGCGGAGGGCAGGCAGGGGTGCCGCCTGCCGGGCGCGTGGTTCAGGAGGGGCGGGCGGGGCGGGCGAGAGGTGAAGCCGCCCTCGCGGGGTGGCGGCGGGTGCGGACCAGGGGGTGTTTTGGAAGTCCTGTGCGGTGCCCGCGGTGTTCGGTGCGTGCCCTCGGCGTGCCGGCCGAAGGCTCTCGTACTGGACGTACTTGGGGTTTCGGCCGGTGCGGCGAGGGTGCGTGCCGGGTGCCGTGGGTGCTGTGCGGGACTTTCAAAACACCCCCTAGGACGCGGAAGGGGCCGGTCCCGAACTCGCGCGGACGGTCAACTCCGGGGCGATCAGCACGACTTCGTCCTTGCCGCGCTCGTCGAGCTTGGCCACGAGGTGCTCCACCGCGTGCCGGCCCATCTCCTGCGCGGGGATGGCGACCGAGGTGAGCCGCACCGAGGCCTGGACGGCGACCTGGTCCGGGCAGATCGCGATCACGGAGACGTCCTCGGGCACCGCGCGGCCCTGCTGGCGCAGCAGCGCGAGCAGCGGCTCGACCGCGGACTCGTTCTGTACGACGAACCCCGTGGTGTTCGGGCGTTCGTCGAGGACCCGCGCGAGGGTCACGGCCATCGCGTCGTACCCGCCCTCGCAGGGGCGGTGCAGCACGCGCAGGCCCAACTCCCGGGAGCGGGAGCGCAGTCCGTCGAGAGTGCGCTCGGCGAAGCCGGTGTGCCGCTCGTACACCGCGGGCGCCTCGCCGATGACAGCGATGTCACGGTGGCCGAGGACCGCCAGGTGTTCGGCACACAGCGCCCCCGTCGCGCCGAAGTCGAGGTCGACGCAGGTCAGCCCCGTGGTGTCGGCGGGGAGACCGATGAGCACGGACGGCTGGTCGGTGCCGCGCAGCAACGGCAGCCGCTCGTCGTCGAGTTCGACGTCCATCAGGATCATCCCGTCGGCGAGCCCGCTGCCGGTGACGCGGCGCACGGCATCGGGACCCTCCTCGCCGGTGAGCAGCAGTACGTCGTACCCGTGCGCGCGGGCCGTCGTCGCCACCGCGATGGCGATCTCCATCATCACGGGGACGTACATGTCGGTGCGGAGCGGAACCATCAGCGCGATGATGTTGGACCGGCTGCTCGCCAGGGCCCGGGCGCCCGCGTTGGGGTGATAGCCCAGCTCCTGGATGCTCCGCTCGACCCGCTGCCGGGTACCCGCGGAGATGGACCGCTTGCCGCTGAGCACATAGCTCACCGTGCTCGCCGAGACTCCGGCGTGCTGGGCGACCTCGGCGAGGGTGACCATCCAGCTCTCCATGCGTGTGTGAAGCGCTTCGACAGAGTGCGCTGCGGATAACGGGTGTGAGGGTGGCTTGACAGTAGCTCGACGGGTGGTGGGTGTCCATAGGTTGTCGAAGCGCTTCGACAATCAATTTCCGTACGACGTTTCCGGCCGTCTCCGTAAGTACGGTCGGGCGGCGACGAAGTACGCGGCACCCTCTTCGTGGCCCGGCATCCACTGAAAGGACGTACGCGAACCGTCCCCCGGAAGGACCCCATATGCAACACCGCCGTCCCCGTTTCCTTCACGTTTCGAGCCGCCCGGACATCAAGGCGTCCTCGGTGGGCATCGGCTGATCGGCGCGCGAGGACTGGTGGGGTCGCCCCGAATCGGGTACATACGATCGGGTAGCACCGGTCGGTAACGTACTTCCGCAGGATCGGCGTACATCCGCATGATCGACGTACAGGCCCAAGATCCCTATTCGCGGCGAGGTGACCCTCATGTCCGCAACACCCCATCAGCCCACGGTCACGGAACGTGAGGCCCGACAGGTCGCCGAGGCCGCGCGCGAACAGGACTGGCGCAAGCCCAGTTTCGCGAAGGAGCTGTTCCTCGGCCGCTTCCGGCTCGACCTGATCCACCCGCACCCCATGCCCCCGGACGAGGACGCACAGCGCGGTGAGGAGTTCCTCGCCAAGCTGCGCGACTTCTGCGAGACGAAGGTCGACGGCGCCCTGATCGAGCGCGAGGCCCGGATCCCGGACGAGGTGATCACCGGTCTCAAGGAGATCGGCGCCCTCGGCATGAAGATCGACACCAAGTACGGCGGCCTCGGCCTCACCCAGGTGTACTACAACAAGGCACTCGCGCTGGCGGGCTCGGCCAGCCCCGCGATCGGTGTCCTGCTCTCGGCCCATCAGTCGATCGGCGTACCGCAGCCGCTGAAGTTGTTCGGCACGCAGGAACAGCGCGACCAGTTCCTGCCGCGCTGCGCCCGCACCGACATCAGCGCCTTCCTGCTGACCGAGCCGGACGTGGGCTCCGACCCGGCCAGGCTCGCCACGACGGCGATCCCGGAAGGCGACGACTACGTCCTCGACGGGGTGAAGCTCTGGACCACCAACGGCGTGGTCGCCGACCTCCTCGTCGTCATGGCACGCGTCCCGAAGTCCGAGGGCCACAAGGGCGGCATCACCGCCTTCGTCGTGGAGACGAACTCGTCCGGCATCACCGTGGAGAACCGCAACGCCTTCATGGGCCTGCGCGGCATCGAGAACGGCGTCACCCGCTTCCACCAGGTCCGGGTCCCCGCCGCCAACCGCATCGGTCCCGAGGGCGCCGGCCTGAAGATCGCCCTGACCACGCTCAACACCGGACGCCTCTCGCTGCCCGCGTCGTGCGTCGCGGCCGGCAAATGGTGCCTGAAGATCGCCCGCGAGTGGTCGGCGGCGCGTGAGCAGTGGGGCAAGCCGGTCGCCCACCACGAGGCGGTCGGCGCGAAGATCTCCTTCATCGCGGCCACCACCTTCGCCCTGGAGGCCGTTCTCGACCTGTCCTCGCAGATGGCCGACGAGGACCGCAACGACATCCGCATCGAGGGCGCGCTCGCCAAGCTGTACGCCTCCGAGATGGCCTGGCTGATGGCCGACGAACTCGTGCAGATCCGCGGCGGCCGGGGCTTCGAGACCGCCGAGTCCCTCGCCGCCCGCGGCGAACGCGCGATCCCCGCCGAGCAGATCCTGCGCGACCTGCGCATCAACCGCATCTTCGAGGGCTCCACGGAGATCATGCACCTGCTGATCGCCCGCGAGGCCGTCGACGCCCACCTGTCGGTCGCGGGAGACCTGATCGACCCCGAGAAGTCCCTCTCCGACAAGGCCAAGGCGGGCGCGGGCGCCGGTCTGTTCTACGCCAAGTGGCTGCCGAAGCTGGTCGCGGGAGCCGGTCAACTCCCGGGCGCGTACGGCGACTTCCACCCGGACGGGCATGTCGACCTGTCGGGGCACCTGCGCTTCGTCGAGCGCACCGCCCGCAAGCTCGCCCGCTCCACCTTCTACGCCATGTCCCGCTGGCAGGGCCGGATGGAGACCAAGCAGGGATTCCTCGGCAGGATCGTCGACATCGGCGCCGAACTCTTCGCGATGAGCGCGGCCTGCGTCCGTGCCGAACTCCTGCGCACCACCGAGGACCACGGCCGCGAGGCCTACCAACTCGCCGACGTCTTCTGCCGTCAGGCCCGCATCCGCGTCGACGAACTCTTCGGCCGGTTGTGGACCAACACCGACGACCTCGACGGCAGGGTGGTCAGGGGCGTCCTGTCGGGCACCTACGAGTGGCTGGAGCACGGCATCATCGACCCGTCCGGCGAGGGCCCCTGGATCGCGGACGCCACGCCCGGACCGTCGAAACACGACAACCTCCACCGACCCATTCGGTGAATCCGGCCTCATCCGTCGGATTCTGCACCCGCAGGTGAAACGAGGGCCCTTTCGTCGACGTTTTCACAGGAATTCCCTGGAGCCCCGTCCGCCATTCCACTGCTTGCTGCACGGAAGTTGTGCGTCGACAATGAGTGGAATGGCGCCGGGAAAAGGACTTGAGGCGATCACCGGCAGGATCATGCGGGCCGGCGAGGGCCGGGTGCTGCGCAGACTGCAGCGCATCGCCGAACAGGTGGGCTTCCTGGCGGAGGAGTTCGAGGGGCTCAGCGACGAGGAACTCCAGGCCCTCACCCCGGAGTTCAGGCAGCGACACGAGAACGGCGAGAGCCTCGACGACCTGCTGCCCGAGGCCTTCGCCGCCATCCGCGAGGCGGCCCGCCGCACCCTCGGCATGCGCCACTTCGACGTCCAGGTCATGGGCGGCGCGGCCCTGCATCTCGGCAACATCGCCGAGATGCAGACCGGTGAGGGCAAAACCCTCGTCGCCACCCTGCCCGTTTATCTGAACGCCCTGTCCGGCAAGGGAGTTCACCTCGTCACGGTCAACGACTACCTCGCCGAACGTGACGCCGAGTGGATGGGCCGCGCCTACCGTTTCATGGGCCTGAGCGTCGGCGTCCTCAAGTCCGAGTCGACCCCGGCCCACCGGCGCGCCCAGTACGCCTGCGACATCACGTACGGCACCAACACCGAGTTCGGCTTCGACTACCTGCGCGACAACATGGCCTGGTCAAGGGACGAACTCGTGCAGCGCGGCCACCACTTCGCGATCGTCGACGAGGCCGACTCGATCCTCATCGACGAGGCCCGCACCCCCCTGATCATCTCCGGTCCGGCCGACCAGCCCACGCAGTGGTACGCGGCCTTCGCCAAGCTGGTGGAGCGCATGAAGGGCGTCCGCGTGCAGGAGGAGAACTTCACCACGCAGGCCGACAAGGACCACCTCGCCGAGCTGCGGGCCGGCCACGACTACGAGTACGACCCGAAGAAGCGCACCGTCGCGATCCTGGACCCCGGCGTGGAGTTCCTCCAGGACCAGCTGGGCATCGACAGCCTCTACGAGTCCGACCACACCCCGCTCATCGGGCATCTCAACAACGCGCTCAAGGCCAAGGAGCACTTCAGGAGGGACAAGGACTACGTCGTCGTGGACGGCGAGGTCCTCATCGTCGACGAGCACACCGGCCGTATCCTCGCCGGCCGCCGCTACAACGAGGGACTGCACCAGGCCATCGAGGCCAAGGAAGACGTGACGATCAAGGACGAGAACCAGACACTCGCCACGATCACCCTGCAGAACTTCTTCCGCCTCTACGAAAAGCTCGCCGGCATGACCGGCACCGCCATGACGGAGGCGGCCGAGTTCCACCAGATCTACAAGCTGCACGTGGTCCCGATCCCCACCAACCGGCCGATGGTCCGCCGCGACGACCCCGACCAGATCTACCGCACCGAGGAGGCGAAGTACGCCGCGATCCTGGCGGACATAGCGGAAAAGCACGAGCAGGGCCAGCCGATCCTGGTCGGCACCACCTCGGTCGAGAAGTCCGAGATCCTCTCCGCGCACCTGCGCGAACACGGCATCCGGCACGAGGTGCTCAACGCCAAGAACCACCAGCGCGAGGCCCAGATCGTGGCCCAGGCCGGCCGCAGGGGAGCGGTCACCGTGGCCACCAACATGGCGGGCCGCGGCACCGACATCATGCTCGGCGGCAACCCGGAGGCGATGGCGCTCGCCGGCCTCCCCGAGGACGCGGGCGAGGAGGACCGCCGGGCCGCCGTCGAACGCGTCGCGGCGAAGGCCGCCACCGAGCACGACGAGGTCAAGGAACTCGGCGGCCTCTACGTCCTCGGCACCGAGCGCCACGAGTCCCGGCGCATCGACAACCAGCTGCGCGGCCGCTCGGGCCGTCAGGGCGACCCGGGCGCCTCCCGCTTCTACCTCTCGCTCCAGGACGACCTGATGCGGCTCTTCCGCGCCCAGGTGGTGGACCGGGTGATGTCGATGGCGAACGTCCCCGACGACGTCCCCATCGAGAACAAGATGGTCACCCGCGCCATCGCCTCCGCCCAGTCGCAGCTGGAGGGGCAGCACTTCGAGTCCCGCAAGGACGTCCTGAAGTTCGACGAGGTCCTCAACCGGCAGCGCACCCTCATCTACGCCGAGCGCCGCCGCGTCCTCGCGGGCGAGGACCTGCGCGAACAGATCGTGCACTTCATGGACGACACGATCCGGGCGTACATCGGGCAGGAGACGAGCGAGGGCTTCGCCGAGGAATGGGACCTGGAGCGGCTGTGGGGCGCCCTCAGGCAGCTCTACCCGGTCCGGATCACCGTCGAGGAGCTGGAGGACGAGGCGGCCGGCCGCGAGAACCTCACCGTCGACCGCCTGCTCGACGCGGTCACGAACGACATCCACTGCCGCTACGAGGACCGGGAGGCGGAACTGGGCGCCGAGGCACTGCGCGACCTGGAGCGCCTGGTCGTCCTCTCCGTCCTCGACCGCAAATGGCGCGAGCACCTCTACGAGATGGATTACCTCCGCGACGGCATCGGCCTGCGCTGGACGCTCGGCCGCGAGCCGATCATCGAGTACGAGCGCGAGGGCTTCGACATGTACGGCGCGATGACGGACGCCATCAAGGAGGAGTCCGTCGGCTACGTCTTCAACCTGGACGCCGCGGCCCCGGGGACCGAGACCCGCCGTGCTCCCACCGACGGCCTGCACTTCACCGCCCCGACGCTGGACACCGCGGAGGGCGTCGTCGAGGGTGACTTCACGCCGCCCGGCGCCGAAACCGCCGACGCCGCCCGCCCCGACACCACCTCCTCCGCCAAGCCCCCCGACCCCGCCGGCAGTACCCGCGCCCCGGCCCGCCGCACCACCAAGTCGCGCAGACAGCGCCGTCGTAAGCGGTAGCCGGGAAGCCCCCTTTACCTGCCCCGGACGCTTTACGGCAACAATGGAGGGATGAGCGACAGTCCAGCCCCCCTCGCCGATCCGCATCTCGTCTTCGACCCCGTCGACGGGGACGGTCCGAGGGACGTGGTGATCCTCGGTTCCACCGGCTCGATCGGCACCCAGGCCATCGACCTCGTGCTGCGCAACCCCGACCGGTTCAGGGTCACCGGACTCTCCGCCGCCGGCGGCAGGGTCGCCCTCCTCGCCGAGCAGGCCCACCGCCTGCGGGTGCGCACGGTCGCCGTCGCCCGCGAGGACGTGCTACCGGCGCTGCGCGAGGCCCTGACGGCGCGCTACGGGACGGGGGAGCCGCTCCCCGAGATCCTCGCCGGAGCGGAGGCGGCCACTCACCTCGCCGCCTCCGACTGCCACACCGTGCTGAACGGAATCACGGGCTCCATCGGTCTCGCCCCGACCCTCGCCGCCCTGGAGGCGGGCCGCACCCTCGCGCTCGCCAACAAGGAGTCGCTCATCGTCGGCGGCCCGCTGGTGAAGGCGCTGGCCAAGCCCGGGCAGATCATCCCGGTCGACTCCGAGCACGCCGCCCTCTTCCAGGCCCTCGCCTCCGGCACCCGGGCCGACGTACGCAAACTCGTCGTCACCGCCTCCGGGGGCCCCTTCCGCGGACGTACGAAGGCCGAACTGGCGGACGTCACCCCCGAGGACGCCCTGAACCACCCCACCTGGGCCATGGGACCGGTCATCACCGTCAACTCCGCGACCCTCGTCAACAAGGGGCTCGAAGTCATCGAGGCGCACCTCCTCTACGACATTCCCTTCGAACGCATTGAGGTGGTGGTGCATCCCCAGTCGTATGTCCACTCGATGGTTGAGTTCACGGACGGATCGACGATGGCCCAGGCGACGCCCCCCGACATGCGCGGGCCGATCGCCATCGGGCTCGGCTGGCCCGAGCGCGTTCCCGACGCGGCGCCCGCTTTCGACTGGACCAAGGCGTCGAACTGGGAGTTCTTTCCCCTCGACAACGACGCGTTTCCGTCGGTCGGGCTCGCCCGGCACGTGGGGCGGCTCGCGGGCACGGCTCCGGCAGTGTTCAATGCCGCCAACGAGGAGTGCGTGGACGCGTTCCTGAACGGCGCGCTGCCGTTCAACGGGATCATGGAGACCGTCACGAGCGTGGTCGAGGAACACGGCAGCCCTCGAACGGGAACTTCCCTGACCGTCGCGGACGTCCTCGAAGCGGAGACCTGGGCGCGTGCCCGGGCCCGTGAGCTGACCAAGACCACAGCGCACACGACCGCGGAGGCCCGTGCATGACGACCCTGATGATGATCCTCGGCATAGTCGTCTTCGCGATCGGCCTGCTGGTCTCGATCGCCTGGCACGAGCTGGGGCATCTGTCGACGGCCAAGCTCTTCGGCATTCGCGTGCCGCAGTACATGGTCGGTTTCGGCCCGACCATCTGGTCGCGCAAGAAGGGCGACACCGAGTACGGCATCAAGGCGGTCCCGCTCGGCGGCTACATCCGCATGATCGGCATGTTCCCGCCCGGACCCGACGGCAAGATCGAGGCCCGCTCCACCTCCCCCTTCCGGGGCATGGTCGAGGACGCCAGGTCGGCCGCCTTCGAGGAGCTCCAGCCCGGCGACGAGACCCGCCTCTTCTACACACGCAAGCCGTGGAAGCGCGTCATCGTGATGTTCGCCGGCCCCTTCATGAACCTGATCCTCGCCGTCGCGATCTTCCTCGGCGTGATGATGACGTTCGGCGTCAACACCCAGACGACCACGGTCAGCACGGTCTCCCCATGTGTCATCCAGGCCAGCGAGAACCGCGACAAGTGCACCAAGAAGGACCCGGTCGCGCCCGCCATGGACGCGGGGGTCAAGCCCGGCGACAAGATCGTCGGCTTCAACGGCAAGGCCGTCCCCGACTGGTCCGCGCTCCAGTCCGACATCCGCGCCAACCCCGGCAAGGCCGTCACGCTCACCGTCGAGCGCAAGGGCAAGCAGCTCGACCTGACCGCCCACCTGGTCAAGAACCAGGTGAGCAAGACCGACGGCAGCGGCGGCTACGTGGAGGGCAAGTACGTGTACGCGGGCTGGCTCGGCTTCACCCCCGCCGCCGGCATCGTCGAGCAGTCCTTCGGCCAGTCCGTCGACCGTATGGGCGACATGATGCAGAACGGCGTCGAGTCGCTGATCTCGCTGCCGGGCAAGGTCCCCGACCTGTGGGACGCGGCCTTCGGTGACGGCCCGCGCAAGGCGGACTCCCCGATGGGCGTGGTCGGCGCGGCCCGCGTCGGCGGTGACGTCTTCACCCTCGACATCCCCGCGTCCCAGCAGATCGCGATGATGCTGATGCTCGTCGCGGGCTTCAACCTCTCCCTCTTCCTGTTCAACATGCTCCCGCTGCTGCCGTTGGACGGCGGGCACATCGCGGGTGCGCTCTGGGAGTCGCTGAGGCGGGGCGCGGCGAAGCTGCTGCGCCGCCCGGACCCGGGCCCGTTCGACGTCGCGAAGCTGATGCCGGTGGCCTACGTGGTGGCCGGAATCTTCGTCTGCTTCACGATCCTGGTGTTCATCGCGGACGTCGTTAACCCGGTGAAAATCTCCTAGCAGGAAACTGTTCGCAGCGGTCGGGCACGCTTTGTGTCCGGCCGCTCACTATTGAGTGGGTTTACCTGCGGGATGTGCTCGGCCGCGGGGCGGTGCCGTAATCTCGAGGCCTGGAGCCCACGATTCCGGGACCTTGATCCACAACTTGGGGTTGCACAGCAGATGACTGCGATTTCTCTCGGCATGCCGTCCGTTCCGACCAAGCTCGCCGAGCGCCGCAAGAGCCGGCAGATCCAGGTCGGAACCGTGGCCGTGGGTGGAGACGCACCCGTCTCGGTGCAGTCGAT
The DNA here is from genome assembly GCF_040606085.1 of Streptomyces sp. NPDC005485. NCBI lineage: Bacteria > Bacillati > Actinomycetota > Actinomycetes > Kitasatosporales > Streptomycetaceae > Streptomyces > Streptomyces sp. NPDC005485. The sequence goes on from NZ_JBEXDZ010000136.1 coordinate 19,725, forward strand.
GACGACGACGCGTACCTCCGACATCGGGGCCACGCTTCAGCAGATCGCCGAACTGACGGCGTCCGGCTGCCAGATCGTCCGCGTCGCCTGCCCCACGCAGGACGACGCCGACGCGCTCGCCACCATCGCCCGAAAGTCCCAGATCCCGGTCATCGCGGACATCCACTTCCAGCCGAAGTACGTCTTCGCGGCGATCGACGCCGGCTGCGCGGCCGTCCGCGTGAACCCCGGCAACATCAAGCAGTTCGACGACCAGGTCAAGGAGATCGCGCGGGCCGCGAAGGACACCGGCACCCCGATCCGTATCGGCGTCAACGCGGGCTCCCTCGACAAGCGGCTCCTCCAGAAGTACGGCAAGGCCACCCCCGAGGCGCTCGTCGAGTCCGCCCTCTGGGAGTGCTCGCTCTTCGAGGAGCACGACTTCCGCGACATCAAGATCTCGGTCAAGCACAACGACCCGGTCATCATGGTCAACGCCTACCGCCAACTGGCCGCCGCCTGCGACTACCCCCTCCACCTCGGTGTCACCGAGGCGGGCCCCGCCTTCCAGGGCACCATCAAGTCGGCGGTCGCCTTCGGCGCGCTGCTCAGCGAGGGCATCGGCGACACGATCCGCGTCTCCCTGTCGGCGCCCCCCGTCGAAGAGGTCAAGGTCGGCCTCCAGATCCTCGAATCCCTCAACCTCAAGCAGCGCGGCCTGGAGATCGTCTCCTGCCCCTCCTGCGGTCGCGCCCAGGTCGACGTCTACAAGCTGGCCGAGGAGGTCACGGCAGGTCTCACCGGCATGGAGGTCCCGCTGCGCGTCGCGGTCATGGGCTGCGTCGTCAACGGCCCCGGCGAGGCCCGCGAGGCCGACCTCGGCGTCGCCTCCGGCAACGGCAAGGGCCAGATCTTCGTCAAGGGCGAGGTCATCAAGACCGTCCCCGAGTCGAAGATCGTCGAGACCCTGATCGAAGAGGCGATGAAGCTGGCCGAGCAGATGGAGGCCGAAGGCATCACGTCGGGCGAGCCTTCGGTGTCGGTGGCGGGCTGACCGGAAGGTCCCTCGGAACACGGGACGGGCACGGGCGGAGGGGGGCGGTGACAACCCCCTTCCGCGCAGGGCGGCGCAGCCAGTTTCCGCCAGGTACAGTGCGGAGATCAGCAGACCCCAGGGTGAGGGCCCCGCACGTGTTGACCCAGACGACCACCAGGGTCCTCGAACCGAGTGACCTGGACGCCGCGCTCGCAGTCCTCGACCGCGAGCCGGTCGCGAACGCTTTCGTCGCCTCCCGGGTGCAGGTCGCCGGCCTCGACCCGTGGCGCCTCGGCGGCGAGATGTGGGGCTGGTACGAGGACGGCATGCTGACGTCCCTCTGCTACGCCGGCGCGAACCTCGTCCCCATCTGCGCCACCCCACGCGCCGTCCGTGCCTTCGCCGACCGCGCCCGCCGCGCCGGTCGCCGCTGCTCCTCGGTCGTCGGCCCCGCCGAGGCCACCTCCCTCCTGTGGCGACTGCTGGAGCCCAGCTGGGGCCCCGCCCGGGACGTCCGCAGCAACCAGCCGCTGATGGTCACCGACCGGATGCCGACCGACATCGCCCCCGATCCGTACGTCCGCCGCATCCGCAAGGACGAGATGGAAACGATCATGCCGGCGTGCGTGGCGATGTTCACCGAGGAGGTCGGCGTCTCGCCGCTCGCCGGTGACGGCGGCCTCCTCTACCAGGCTCGGGTCGCCGAACTGGTCGGCGCCGGCCGCTCCTTCGCCCGCGTCGACCGGCACGGCAAGGTCGTCTTCAAGGCCGAGATCGGCGCCGCCACCCCGCGGGCCTGCCAGATCCAGGGCGTCTGGGTGGCCCCCGAGTACCGCGGCAAGGGCCTCGCCGCCCCCGGCATGGCGGCGGTCCTGCGCTATGCGCTGGCGGACGTGGCCCCGGTGGTGAGCCTGTACGTCAACGACTTCAACACCCCGGCGCGTGCCGCCTACCGGCGCGTGGGGTTCCAGGAGGTCGGGGCGTTCATGAGCGTCCTGTTCTGAGACAGGCCCTTTCCCGTACCCGAGAGTGCCGTTCAGACACACGAACATGGCCTGTAGTCTCCCCGGCATGCTGCGCTTTCCCGGCCAGGGCCACCGCAACCCCGACGACGTGGTCATCGGCCCCCTGGACCTCGCCGCCCGGGTCGACGAGGCGCTCGCCGTGCAGGCACTGGCCTTCGGGCTCGGCGCCGACGAGATCGCCGTACGCCGCCAGATCGTGCTGCGGCACCTCACCCACCCGGGAGCCCGCGCCCTCGGCGCCACCACCGGCGACGGACGGCTCGTCGGCTTCGTCTACGGCATGCCCAACGACCGTACGCACTGGTGGTCCACGGTCGTCGAGCCCTATCTGCGCGCCCAGGACCGCGACGGCTGGCTCGACGACTCGTTCGTGATCACCGAGCTGCACGTCCACCCGCGCTACCAGAACCACGGCATCGGCCGGACCCTCATCACCACCATCACGGACAGCGCCGCCGAACCCCGCTCGATCCTCTCGGCGATCGACACGGAGAGCCCCGCCCGAGGGCTCTACCGCTCGCTCGGCTACGAGGACCTGGCCAGGCAGGTCCTCTTCCCCAGCGCCCCGAAGCCGTACGCCGTGATGGGCGCCCCCCTGCCCCTGCGCCGTCGCTAACCGATTTCCGCCGGGATGGGCCGCCCGGCTAACCTCCTAGCCACCACCCTTACGCAGCAGGAGTCGAGAACCATGGCCCAGGTCCAGCGCATGTCCCGTTTGATGATCAAGACACTGCGTGACGACCCGGCGGACGCCGAGACGCTCAACCACAAGCTGCTGGTGCGCGCGGGCTTCGTGCGTCGCAGCGCGGCCGGCATCTGGTCCTGGCTGCCGCTGGGCATGAAGGTCCTGGAGAACGTCGCCCGCGTGGTCCGCGAGGAGATGGACGACATGGGCGGCCAGGAGGTCCTGCTGCCGGCCCTGCTGCCCAAGGAGCCCTACGAGGCGACCGGCCGCTGGGAGGAGTACGGCCCCGAGCTGTTCCGCCTCAAGGACCGCAAGGGCGCGGAGTACCTCCTCGGCCCGACCCACGAGGAGATCTTCACCCAGCTGGTCAAGGACCAGTGCTCGTCCTACAAGGACCTGCCCGTGATCCTCTACCAGATCCAGACGAAGTACCGCGACGAGGCCCGTCCGCGCGCGGGCATCCTGCGCGGCCGCGAGTTCCAGATGAAGGACTCGTACTCGTTCGACACCACCGACGAGGGCCTGGCGCAGTCGTACGCCCTGCACCGCGAGACGTACATCAAGATCTTCAACCGTCTCGGCCTGGACCACCGCATCGTCTCCGCCGTCTCCGGCGCCATGGGCGGCTCGGCCTCCGAGGAGTTCCTCGCCCCGGCCCCCGCCGGCGAGGACACCTTCGTCGACTGCCCGGCCTGCGACTACGCGGCCAACACCGAGGCCGTCACCTACGTGGCCCCGGCCGCCGAGGCCGTCGAGCACCCCGCGGTCGAGGAGCTGGACACCCCCGACACCCCGACCATCGAGTCCCTCGCCGAACTCCTCGGCGTCCAGGCCTCGGCGACCCTCAAAAACCTCCTGGTCAAGGTCGACGGCGAGATCGTCGCCGTCGGTGTCCCCGGTGACCGCGAGGTCGACCTCGGCAAGCTCGGCGAGCACCTCGCCCCGGCCGAGGTCGAGCTCGTCACGGCCGAGGACTTCGAGGGCCGCCCCGACCTCGTACGCGGCTACGTGGGCCCGCAGGGCCTGGACAAGGTCCGCTACATCGCCGACCCGCGCGTCGCCGCCGGCACCTCCTGGATCACCGGCGCCAACAAGGTCAACACGCACGCGAAGAACGTCGTCGCGGGCCGTGACTTCGAGGTCGACGACTACCTCGACGTCGTCGTGGTCGAGGCGGGCGACCCCTGCCCCAAGTGCGGCACCGGCCTCAGGCTGGACCGCGCCATCGAGATCGGCCACATCTTCCAGCTGGGCCGCAAGTACGCCGACGCCTTCCAGCTCGACGTGCTCGGCCAGAACGGCAAGCCGGTCCGCGTGACCATGGGCTCGTACGGCATCGGCGTCTCCCGTGCGGTCGCGGCGCTCGCCGAGCAGACCGCGGACGAGCAGGGCCTGTGCTGGCCCAAGGAGATCGCCCCCGCCGACGTCCACCTGGTGGCCGCGGGCAAGGCCCTGCAGACCGAACTGGCCCTCGACGTCGCCGAGAAGCTGGGCGCGGCGGGCGTGCGCGTCCTGGTCGACGACCGCGCGGGCGTCTCGCCGGGCGTGAAGTTCACCGACGCGGAGCTCATCGGCGTACCGCAGATCCTGGTCGCCGGCCGTCGCTCCGCCGAGGGTGTCCTGGAGCTGAAGGACCGCAAGACCGGCGAGCGCGAGGAGCTCACGGTCGACGAGGCGATCGCCCGCCTCACGGCCTGACGGCCCGCCGATCGGGCGGAGGGGTGCTTCTTTCGCCCCCTCCGCCCCTTCCCCGCCCGTGTTCCGGGGCGCCGCCCCTGGACCCCCGCTCCTCAGACGCCGGAGGGGCTGAATTTTCAGCCCCTTACAGCCACCCTGCGAACTCCAGCAGCAGTTCCGCGTCCTGGAGGCGGCCGACCCGCCGGGCCCGTACGCCCGACTCGACCGCCCGGAACAGCGTCCAGCCCCGCAGCCGTTCCTGGTCCACCTCCAGTGACTCGGCGAGCCGTTTCACCCGGCGCCGGGTGATCGACGCGCCGGACGGGGAGGCGATCAGGTCCTCCACCCGGTCGCGGACCAGCCGGGCCAGGTCGAACGCGCACTCGCCGACCACCGGGTCGGGGCCCACGGCCAGCCAGGGCATGCGCTCGCCGGCGAGCACCTTGCTCTGCCGGAAGGTGCCGTGCAGCAGCCGCTGCGCGGGAGGGTCGGCGAGCAGCTCCTCGCGGGCCGCGAGCGCCGTGTCCACCAGCGCCGCGACCTCGGCGTCGTCGCCGACGCCCGCCCGCATCGCCGCGGCCTGCCGCCCGGTCCGCTCTGCCACCGTCTCGAAGACATGAGCCGCGGGCGGCTCGACCCACAGCCGACGCAGCGTCCCCGCCGCCTCCAGCAGTGCCTTCGCCTCGGGCAGCGACCGCACCGACAGATCGGGCTGGAGCCGTTCCAGGAGGAGTACGCCTTCGGTGTCGCCGGGGTTGAGCAGCTGCACCGCGCCCCGGCCGTCCCAGTGGGCGAGCGCGGCCCGCTCGCTCGCCGGCCGGGCGCGCTCGGGCGCCAGCTTCAGCACGGCGGGTGTCCCGTCGATCAACCGCACCAGCACCACCAGGCTGCTGCGCCCGCCGGGCGCCTGCACCCGCTCGACGGTCAACTCGCGTAGATCCACGGCCTGTCGAGCCAGCTCCGGCAGCCTCTCCAGCCACTCGCCGGCGCCACCGACTCCGCCGTCGGACCCGTTGTGCCGCGTCTCGCCGAGTGCCCGCACGAGGCGCTGTGGCGGTTCGAAAGCCATACGCGAGATGTTCCCTTCGAGGTCGCGATGCGTGGGCGCTGCCCACACGTCGACTGCCCACGTGTGCGGTGTGTACATGTGCGGTGCGGTGCGGGCGTGTGCGGCGCGGCCATGTACAGCGTCGACATGTGCGACGCCTCTATGTCTGGCGTCTACGTGCCCGGTGCTGCCGACACGGAAGGCGCGCTCGTGGCTGTGTCCGTGCCCGTGGCCGCCGCCCGCTCGGCGAGACCAGGGAAGGCTACGCTCTCGCCGCTCCAGCGCACCGCCCGCACCGCCGCCTCCCGCAGCGCCTCGGCGGCCGTACGCCGCCGGTCGCCCGCTGAGGCCCGTACGAGGTCGGAGTACACCCCGGCCACCCGCTCCTCCAGCTCCGCGGCGAGCCG
>NZ_JBEXDZ010000137.1:0-25438 GCF_040606085.1 Streptomyces sp. NPDC005485
CCTGCCCATTCTCTTTGTCGCCCCCCCCGCGCCGCCCGCGCAAACCCCCGGGCCCCCCGCGGCGCCGGCTAGCAGCCGGGGACCGGTTCGAGTGTGGTGGTGCTGGAGAAGACGCAGGTGTCGTTCTGCAGTGCCGAGATGAGGACGCGGGAGCGGCCCCGGTCGTCGTCGGGCAGCGGGTCCACGTGGATCCAGCAGGGGGCGTCGAGTTCGGCGTAGCGGACGAACAGGGCGTCCATGGCGATGGCGGTCATCGGCCGGGGGTGGGACATGGTGTGGGCGGCCTGGCGTGCGGCTTCCAGCAGCAGCATGCCCGGGATGTGGTCGACGGGGTGGTCGAAGAGCGCGGGGTGGTTGAGGTCGACGCGCAGCTGGCTGTGGGTGGGTGAGTCGGTGGGGGAGAGGACGACGTCCTTGAAGTCCTCGCGTGCGACCCGGGCGGGCGTCATCGGCGGTGCGAGGGGTATGACGCGGGCCATGGCCTGTTCGACATCGGCGTAGCGGCCGCGCAGTCGGCGGTATATGGCGGGCAGGTGGCTGGCGAAGCCTATGTCGGCGGTTGCCACGTGCAGGCCGCCGCGGACGATGTCGATGCGGGTGACCATCGAGGCCAGGCGTCCGGAGCGGCGGTTGATGTCGGAGCAGACGATGTGCAGTTCGACCTCGGCGGGGCCGTCGGTGGCCAGCAGGGCGGTGGAGCTGAGGGTGTAGCGGAAGTGGCTCCAGGACTGGGGGTGGCCGAAGGGGACGTCGTAGGCGACGTGGCCCAGCAGCAGGAGAGCCTGTCGGATCGACTCGGTGGCCAGCATCGGGTCGTGGAATCCGTGCAGGGGCCGGTAGAAGGGGTGGTCCTTGGGCCACCGCGCCGTGACGGCGTAGGTGTCGTTGCCCAGGGCACGCCAGCCGGTCAGCAGGACCTCGGACGCGGCGTTCTTGTGCACGTACTGGCGGGCCACGGATCCGGCGACCGCGGTTTTGCTCTGATCTGGCTGGACGGTGCTGAACATGAAGATCCCCCTAGAGCTTGTGTGAGTTCGGCAGATGCTGATCACCGAAGACGCCACCAAACATAAAGAGTGTTCTTTTTTTAGTTGCCAATGCGGGGTAAAGATTCCCTCAGGGATCTCTCAAGGTGGCCTGGATTCCTGCCGTAAAACGCCCCAAAGAGCACTGTTGTGGCTAGTTTGTGACCCCTCCTGGACGGTAACCCCGGGCACCTATAACCTAGTGAGCGTTCTGATTTTTTTGGAGGCGTGATGGGACAGCCGAAGCAGCAACGTGCCGTACAGACCCGCGAGGCGATCCTTCGTGCGGCTGCTGCGGTTTTCGAGGAGTCCGGCTACGCCGGTGCGAGCATCAACCGCATCCTCGAGCGTGCGGGCGCGACCGCCGGGGCCCTGTACTTCCACTTCAAGTCCAAGGAGGGGCTGGCCCGGGCGGTGATGCACGCCCAGCCCGAGACGATCGTCCCGCTGGCGGACTCGGTGGGGGTGCAGCGGGTGGTGGACCTGACCATGGTCTGGGCGTACCAGCTGCGGATGGACCTGATGCTGCGGGCGGGCGTACGGCTGACGACCGAGCAGACCACCATCGGCATGGAGGACGCCTCCGGCCCCTACCAGGAGTGGGCGCAGATCCTGGAGGACTGCCTGAGGGCCGGTGCGGAGCGCGGCGAGCTGCAGGCGGGTGTGGATCCGCGGGAGTTGGCCGAGTACGTCGTCGAGTCCTGTACGGGCATGCAGCTGTACTCGGCCGCGGTCAGCGGGCGCGAGGACCTCTCCGACCGCGTCGTGCGGATGTGGAGGCTGCTGCTGCCCGGAGTCGCCGTCCCGTCCGTGGTGGCACGCACCGAGGTGCGTGCCGAACGGGTGGGCGCCGGCGCCGTGGTGTAGGCGCCGGCACGTAGTATTCGGCCGCGTTCGGCGGCGTGCGGGGACGGGCCGGGGCCGGTGCTGGGGCACCGCGCCGGCCTTGTCCCGGCGGGCCGGCGGCCACCGCGAACGGCCCTGGGGAGGGCCGGGCGCCGGTGAACCCGGGATCCGGAGCCTCCGGGCCGGGAGAGCACCAGAGGGGGAGAACATGATGCAAGGCCTTGGGCAGCTACGGCTCGCCGCGGTCAATATCGACGGCGTCCTGCTCAACGACACGTTCAGCCCGGTCATCCACCACTTCATCACCAGCCGGGGCGGCACCTACTCCGCCGAGGTGGAACACGCGATCTTCTCCCAGCCGCAGGGCGTCGCGGCCGGGCGGCTGGCCGAGGCGGCCGGCGGGGATCTCACCGCCGAGCAGGCCCTTGCGGCCTACTTCGAGGAGCGGGCCCGCTACCTTAAGCGCCATCCGGTCGTGCTGCTGGAGGGAGCCGTGGAACTGCTGCGGCGGCTGCGCCGCCTGGGCCTGCAAACCGTCTGCTACGGGGGGCTGGACAGGACGCACTTCGACGCCTTCCTCGGTGCGCACGCGGACCTCTTCGACGCCCCCGGCTATGTGTGCACCGACTCCTTCCGTCCGGGACTGCACGAGATCGCCACGGAGGTCTTCGACCTCAAGCACGAGCAGGTCCTGTTCGTCGACGACGTGGCCAGGGTGGCGGAAGCCGCCAGGGTCCTGGGTGCCCCCTTCATCGGCCACCCCGGCACCTTCGAACACGGCTTCCAGCGCCGGCTGATGCGCGCGGCGGGGGTGCGCCACCTGGTGGACTCGCTCGACGCCATCGACGAGGAACTGCTGCGTCGCATCGACGCCGAGGCGGCCGCCGGCCGGGTCTGGGAGGCGTGAACATGCTGGACGGCAAGGTTGCCATGATCACGGGAGCGTCCAGCGGGATCGGCGCCGCCGCGGCCCGCCTGTTCGCCGCCGAGGGGGCCGCCGTGGTCCTGATGGCCCGGCGCAGCGAGCCCCTGCACGCGCTGGCGCAGGAGATCAACGCGCTCGGCGGCCGCGCCCTGGCCGTGCCCGGGGACGTGACCAAGTCCGCGGACGCCGAACGCGCGGTGTCCGCCGCCGTGGAGGCCTTCGGCCGGCTGGACACCGCCTTCAACAACGCCGGGTACGGCACGGCGGAAGGGCGCCTGCACGAGATAGCGGAGGACGTCTACACGCAGACCATGGACGTCAACGTGTGGGGGGTGTGGAACTGCATGCGCCACCAGATCCCGGTGATGCTCGCATCCGGGCTGCCCGCGGCGATCGTGAACACCTCCAGCGTCGCCGGCACCGCGGCCACCGGGGCATCGGCCGCGTACGTGGCCGCCAAGCACGCGGTGATCGGCCTGACGAAGGCGGCCGCCGCGGACTACGGCCAGCAGGGCATCCGGGTCAACGCCCTTGTCGTGGGCCCCACCCGCACCGAGCTGCTGGAGCGGGCCATGGCCGCCACTCCCGGGCTGGAGGAGGCCTTCCTCTCGCACACGGTGCAAAAGCGGATGGCCGAACCGGTCGAGGTCGCCCGGGCCGCGGCCTGGCTGTGCAGCGACCAGTCCTCCTTCGTCACCGGCGCCGCGCACTCCGTCGACGGCGGGGCCACCGCGATCTGACCGCACGCCCCGGCCGGATACGGGGACGACGTCTGGGGGCGGTCCCGTTCGGGACCGCCCCCTCCCGTGTCCGGGCGGCCCCGCGCGCCCGGATCCGACCCGTTTCCCGCCCTGCGGCGGAGAGACACCACCTGCAAGCAAATAGAACGATCGCTTTGTTTTTGGTTTCGATCTTGGCTACGGTGCTCCCCGGGGGTTCCGTTACACGTGCACCAAGGAGGGTGAGATGGCACAGTCCAGGGCGGCGCGTACACGCGAGTTGCTCATCCTGGCGGCCGCCGCCGAGATCGACCGCAACGGCTACCGGGGCGCCACCATCGCCGGCATCTGCAAGGCGGCGGGCGTGTCCATGGGGGCGCTGACCTTCCATTTCGCCAACAAGGCCGAACTGGCACAGGCCGTGGGGGAGCAGGGGGCACGCACCACCCGGGGGCTGGCGGCCGGCCTGAGGGTGGAGCGCCCGCCCGTGCTGTGGGCCGTGGGGGCGGTGGCCAGGGGGCTCGCCCGCCTGCTGGAGGACGATGTCGTGGTGCGCTCCGCGGCCCGGCTCGCACGGGAGCGGCCGGAAGCGGTCGGGCAGTGGAGCTCCTCGTGGAGCCCGGTGGTCTGCCACCTCCTGGAGCAGGCCGACGAGGCCGGTGAACTGCGCCCGGGAACGGTGCCGCAGACGGTAACGGACCTGGTCGAGTACCTGTTGACGGGCGTCGAGGCGCATCCGTGGGCGCCCAGCGGCCCGGCGGGTCCCCAGGGCGTGGTCGGCAGACTCGACCAGGTCTGGCCGCTGATCGAGCGCGCCGTCGCGTCCGAGAAGGCCTGATCTGGCCAAGGATGCGCGATTTGGCAAAAAATGACCGCCTGTTTTTCCCTTGACATTACCTTGCGGGGGCCATATTCGAATAGAAAACAAAGCGAGCGTTCTGTATGGTCTAGGGAGCGGGCCAACCGGTGAACACCTCCGGTGGGGCGGGCCGGTGAGGACGCCCCAGGTCCGCTGCGGATCTTCGGACAAGACGGGGGCACCACCATGACGTACATCGACACCGACACCGCTTCCTACGCGGCCGCCTGCGATCTGCTGGCACGGGAAGTGCACGACCGCATCGGCACCGGACTCGCCCTGGCACTGCGACGGCTGGAACTGCTCGAAGCCACCGCCGGCCAACTGGCCCCGGTGGAACGAGACCGCCTCGAACAGGCCAAGGACGCCCTCCTGGACACCCTCGGCATCACCCGCGAGGTCACCACCGCCCTGCGCCACCGCACCACCACGGCCCCCGCGACGCTCTCACTGCAGCAGGCGCTGCACGGCTTCCTCGCCTCCATGCAGCCGCTCACCCCGCACGTACGCCTCCAGGTCGACGGCGACGACAGCCGCCTCGCACCCCACCTGGCCGACGAGGTGTTCATCGTCGTGCGCGAGGCCCTGCGCAACGTGTTCGCACACGCCAAAGCCCGCAACGTGAGCGCACACATCGCCATCGGCGCCCACGACGTCCATGCCTCCGTCAGCGACGACGGCACCGGCTTCGACCCCGACGCCTCCCGCGCCAGTGCCAACGGCCTGTGCGGCATGAGGGAACGCGCCCGCGCACTGGGCGGTGTCACCACCATCACCTCCGCGCCCGGCCGGGGCGCCAGGATCACCCTGTGGATTCCGACCGAGGAAAGCAGCGTCCGCCATGGCTGAGGACAAGACCCGCATCCTGGTCGCCGACGACCACACCCTGCTGCGCGAGGCGCTGTGCGACCTGCTCGGCGCCGAACCGGACTTCGAGATCGTCGCCCAGGCCGGCGACGCGGACTCCGCCGTACGCCAGGCCGCCCAACTGCGCCCCGACATCGCCCTGCTCGATGTCCAGATGCCGCACAACGACGACCCGGCCGCCACCGTGCGCCGCCTGCTGCAGCGCCAGCCCAACCTGCGGATCATCATCCTGAGCATGGACGACCATCCCCTGCTGGTACGGCAGCTGCTCGGCCTGGGAGTACGCGGCTACCTCCACAAGAGCGTCAGCAGGCAGACCCTGGTGGCGGCGATCCGCGAGCGCGCCGACTCCGGCCGGCGCGTGGTCACCGTCTCGATGCCGCAAACCCCGCAGCACACCGGGGCCCAACCCGCCCCCGGCCGACGGCTGTCCGAACGGGAGGTGGAGGTACTCACCCTGGTCGCTGCCGCGCTGAGCAACCGTCAGATCGGGGCCCGGCTCGGCATCACCGAGGGCACCGTCAAACGCCATCTGCGCAAGATCTTCGACAAGCTCGACGCGGTCTCCCGCATCGACGCGGTCAACAAGGCCGTCACCCTGGCACTGATCCGGCCCCAGCCCGCCCGCCGGGCCCCGGCCGTCGCCTGAACCGCCCGGCCGGCGGCCGCCCCGCTCACAGGGCGAGGTAGCCGCCGTCCACCGGCACGCTCGCGCCGGTGACGTACGAGCTGGCGTCCGAGGCGAGGAAGAGCAACGCCCCGTCCAGCTCGTCCAGTTGCCCGGCCCGGCGCATCGGGGTGCGGCGCTCCACCCAGGAGCGGCCCTTGTCGGTGCCGAGCATCGACTCGGTCATCTCCGACCAGAACCAGCCCGGGCACAGCGCGTTGACCCGCACCCCGCGCGCCCCCCACTCGGCGGCCAGCTCCCGGGTCAGGTTGACCACCCCGCCCTTGCTCGCGGTGTAGGCGGCCTGGGGAAGGCTGCCGCTGGCCACCATGCCGTAGATGGAGGCGATGTTGACGATGCTGCCCCGGCCGCGCTCCAGCATCCCGGTGCCCACCGCGGTGCTCAGCGCGAACACCGCGGTCAGGTTCACCGCCACGATCTCGGAGAAACTCTCCACCGTGTGCTGCTCGGCCGGCACGGTCTGCGACAGACCCGCGTTGTTGACCAGGATGTCGATCGCGCCGAACTCCTCGCTCACCGTGCGCACCAGGCGCTCACGGTCGGCCGCCAGCGTCACGTCGCAGGGCACGGCGAGCGAGCCGGGCAGCTGCGCGGCGAGCTCCTTCAGCGGCGCCTCACGGCGCGCGGCCAGCACCACCCGGGCGCCCGCCGAGCTCAGCAGCCGGGCCAGGTGCGCGCCCAGGCCGCTGGAGGCACCGGTGATCACGGCCACCCGGCCGTCCACCCGGAAGCGGGCCAGCGGGTCCTCGCCGGTGGCGGCGAGCGGGGCGGGAACGGTGTGGTTCGACATCAGGAAGGCACCTCCACTATCGCGGCGGACCAGGTGAACCCGGCGCCGGCACTGAGCAGGACGAGAAGATCTCCGGGGCGTACGTCGTCCCGGTCCAGCAGGTCGCAGAGGTTGGCTACCGCATCACCCGCACCCAGGTGCCCGGTGTCCGAGCCGAGCGGCACGATGGGCGCGGCGCACGCCGCGGCGAACGCCGGCTCGTAGGCGTCGGTCATCACGTGCCGGGCCAGCCGCGGCAGGGCGGCCGCCCGCAGCCGCCCGTCACCCGGAGCGACACCGGCACGCTCCAGCGCCCGGCCCACCACGGTGGTCACCGCGTCGTGCGCGAGGGGGCCGAAGGGCAGTTGCGGGTTGGCGGTGAGGAACTCCTTCTTCGTGACCTTCGGCAGCAGCGTCTTGACGCCGCTGAGCGGAGCCGGGCTGAAGGGCGCATCACCCCGGTGCATGCCCTCCATCACGGGCGCCGCCACGGTCGCCGAGGACAGCAGCCGCACCGAACGGCCCTGTGGAGTGCGGGTGAGCAGGACCGAGGTCGCGCCGTCGCCGTAGCAGACCCCGTAGTCGCCGCCCCAGCGGTCGAAGCCGGGGGCCGGGAAGCAGTCGGCCGTGGTGACGAGCACCGTGTGGGCCGCCGGCTCGGCGAGCAGGTGGCGGGCGGCCTGCGCGATCGCGGCCATCCCGCCGTTGCACATCTGCTGGATGCCGGTCGGCTCCGCGGCCGGCGCCCCGAGCCGGTGGGCGAGGTAGTGGGCGGGGGACCAGAACTCGTGTCCCTGGTGGTAGGTCCAGGCGTGCAGCAGCGCGGTGAGGTCCGCCGCCGGGACGCCGGCATCCTCCAAGGTCTGCGCGGCGGAGCGTTCGGCCAGCTCGACCGGCGCCAGGTCGCTGACGCGCAGCGCGCTGTAGGCGTACCGTTCGGCGTTCTCCGCGTCGATCAGGCGGTCGCTGACCGCGTCGGCGGCAGAGTGGGTGTCCTCGCCCAGGACGTAGGCCGGGGAGCTGAGGTAGAGGGCGGCATCAGAGCGCATCGTCGTCGTCTCCCGCCGGCACGGTGCTGCCCAGGTTCACCCGCATCCGGGCGACGTCCTCGCCCTGCTGCACGAAGGCGACCTCGGCCCACTGGCCGCCGTCGACCGGGTCCGGCAGCCGGCGGGTGAGGACGGTGATGTCGGCGTCCAGCTCCGCGAAGCGCAGGTACTCGGCCTGGACGTACTGCAGGAAGAACGCGGCGGGGGACAGGCCCTGGCGGTCGGCGGCGAGCAGCAGACAGGCCTGCCGGGCGGCCTCCATCATGACCGGTCCCGGCACATGGTCCTGCGCGTGGTCGAACATGCTGGCGTGGGCGACCGGCACCCGCAGCCGGGCCACCAGCGCGCCCTGCTCGGTGCGGGCATCTTCCAGCACGACGTTCTCCGCCTGCGCGCGGCCCACCAGCCAGGGCGGCGGCGCCGCACCGTCGGTACGGGTGGGCAGGGTGTCGGAGGACGGCGGCATCGTGGTGCGGTGACTCATCCGCAGCTTCTCGTACACCTCGCCCGGGCGCTGCGCGGTGTCGACGGTGATGACGCCGGCCTGCTGCTCGCCGACCATGACCCGTACCCGGTGCACGACGCGGGAGAGGGCGCCCTGGTACTCCTTGGCCAGCTCCACGGTGCCCAGCAGGGCCAGGTCGAGGGGCCCGGACGTGTGCAGCGGCCGCGGGTCGGTGATCTCCAGCGAGGCCGTCGCGGTGATGGACTTGGTGTCGGCCGAGGCGTCGTGCTGCAGGTGCATGGCGCACAGCAGCATCTGGCGCACGCTCTCGAACACCGCGAGCGGGTCGTGCATCGCCAGGCGGCCGGTGTGGTCGCTGTAGTAGAAGTGGCGCGGCGGGAGCTGGGCGGCGGCCCGGAAGGTTTTCTCGTCGAGCGACTGGAAGTCGGTGAGGAACACCTCCGCGAGCGCGGAGCGGTGCACCAGGCGGCGGGCCAGCGTGCGCTGGGTGGTCAGCGTCTGGGACAGCTGGGCGGCGGGCAGCGTGAGGGCGGTCATGTCGGGCTCCTGAAGGGCGGGTTGCGGGTGGGGGAGAGGGCGGGGCGGTGTGCTCAGGCGCCCGTGCCCGCGCCCGCGGCGAGGGGTGCGGTGGCGTTCAGCAGGCCGGTGATCTGGCGGGCGGCCTGGTCGGCGTCGCGGAAGTGCACGGCCTGCCAGCCGGCCGCGATCGCGCCGGCGACGTTCTTCTCCAGGTCGTCGACGAGTACGCACTGGTGCGGGGCGAGGCCGGCGCGTTGCGCCGCGATCTCGAAGATCTCCGGTTCAGGCTTGCGGCTGCCCACGGCGTAGGAGCAGACGATGCCGTCGAAGTGCGAGTCGTCGATCATGAAGCGGCGGTGGCGTTCCCACGACGGCGGCAGGTTGGACAGCAGGCCCACGAACGCGCCCCGGGCGCGGAAGGCCTCCAGGTGCCCGGCCCATGCGGCGTTGGCGGGGCGGCCCGCGAACCAGCGGTCACCGAAGTTCTCCAGGTCGGCCACGATGCCGAAGGTGCCCCCCAGGACGTCCTCCAGCTCGCTGGACCAGGACGCCTCGTCCAGCAGCGGAATGTCGATGACGCCCATGGAGTCGGTGCCGTACTTCTCGCCGACGATGCGCATCGACTCCTTCAGGGACCACAGCGGGACCCCGGTCCGGTCGGCGAACTCGGTGAAGGTGACGTCGACCGGAGGGGTGAGCACGCCGCCGAAGTCGGTCCAGACGGCGAGCGGCTCGGTGAGGGGCGTGGTGGGCAACTCGAAGCTCATGACGGGTCCTTGGGTGGAAGAGACAGGAAAGGGGAGGAAGGGAGCAGGAGGGAAGGGGGCCCTGGTCACAGGCGGTAGAGGAGCCCGCCGTAGTACCAGCCGGAGCCGACCGCGGTGGACAGCACCAGGTCGCCGCTCTTGAGCACGCCGCGCTCGGAGAACTCCGACAGGGCGATGGGGATGGAGGCGCAGCCGGTGTTGCCGCGCTCGGCGAAGTTGGTGAGGAACTTCGCCGGCTCCAGGTCGAGGCCGTCGCGCACACCGGCGTGGATCGCGTTGTTGCCGGGGTGCGGCACCAGCCAGTCGATGTCGGAGGTCTTCAAATCGTTGCGGGTCAGGACGTTGTCGGCGACCTTGAGGCTGGAGCGCACCGCCAGGTCGATCAGCTCGGGCTTGGGCCGCAGCCAGCCCTCCGGGGGGCGTGCGGCGACCGTGTCGGCCTCGGAGGCGTCGCAGTCCAGGACCGAGTCGAGCAGGCCGCTCGGGTCGTCCCGGTCGCCCTTTTCCAGGACGACGGCGCCGGCGGCGTCGCCGAAGACCAACTGGCCCCGGGTGCCGGGCCGGGCGCGGCGGGTGAAGCGGTCGGCGGCCACCACCACCGCCCGCTTCCAGCCGGGGTGCGCGCTGAGCATCGACGCGGCGGTCTGCACCCCGTGCACGAAGCCGGTGCAGGCACCGCAGATGTCGAAGGCGAGGGCGCCGTGGGCGCCGAGCTGCGCGGCGACGCCGGGGGCGATCTCCGGTATCCACTGCCGGTCGGTCCAGTTGGCCAGCACCACCAGGTCGAGGTCGCCGGCCTGGTGGCCGGCGTTGGCCAGCGCGGCCTCGGCGGCCTTCACCGCCATGAACTCCAGGGTCTCCTCCTCGTCGGCGACGTGCAGGCTGCGCACGCCCAGCTCGGCGGCCGCCTCGGGCGGGTAGGTGCGCCCGCCGACGGTGACCTCGCCCTCGTGGCTGCGCCGGTGGCGCGGGAAGTAGTGGCCAAGGCCGGTGAACTTCAGGCCGGAACCGGTCCAGGTGCGGCCTTCGGTGCGCGCGTGCATGCTCGGGGCTCCTTGCGTGGATGAGAGAGGCAAAAGAAGAAGAAAGGGGTGGGGAGGGCGGAGGGGGTGGGGGGTCAGCGGTAGCGGCCGTCCGGGTCGAGGGCGCGCAGCAGCGTCAGCTCCTCGTCGGTGACGGGCTTCTCGGCCATGACCCCGGCCACGTCCGCCTGCCAGGAGGTGCGGGTGGCGACGGCCTCGGCGGCCTGCTGCTGCGTGTCCTGCACACCGTCGTTGCCGGCGTCGTCGGCGGGCAGCCAGGTGGCGAGCCGGAAGCCGCCTTCGGGGGCCGTGCGGGTGAACCGGCCGAAGTCGCTGACCACTTCGCGCACCCGGTGGCCCGGGCTGGTGCGGTAGCCGACCTGGTCGACGTAGCGGCGCCGTGAGGAGGGGGCGATGACCACGCAGTCGGTGCTGGAGGCGATGTCGTTGGCGCCGCCGGAGCCGGTCAGCCATCTGCCGTCGGCGCCCCGGCTGGTGTTGATGGTGCCGCTCTGGTCGATCTCGGCCGCGGCGAGGACGCCCAGGGCACGGGGGTTGGCGGCGACCATGCCGCCGAGGATCTCCGGGATGCCCGCGAGCATCTCGCTGTGCGGCGCGTGCAGCAGGCTGAAGAGGTACACGTCGCCCGCCTGCGGGGTGAAGCCGTACATGCCCAGCTCCGCCACCACCTTGACGTCGTGCCCGCCGGTGCGCAGCAGTTCCGCCGCGAGCCAGGCCGCCATGTGGGAGGTGCCGATGCCGGCGAGCAGCGTGTCGTAGCCGTGCGTGCGGACCTGCTCGGCGACGGCGCGTGCGCCCAGGACGATCAGCCGTTCCTGACGGCTGGCCGGCCGGCGCGGGGCGGGCCGGTCGGGCATGGCGGCGGGCTCGGACGGGGTCGTCGACTGCCGCTGCCGGGCGGCCTGTTGGCCGGCGGCGGACTCGGAGCGGTGGATCTCCTGCCACAGTTCGCTCTCGGCGGCGTAGGTGTCGCCCTCGCCGCTGCCGGGCTCGGCGAGCGCGGCCCGCCGTTCGGCGCCCAGGCGGCGCAGGTATCCCTCGTGCGAGCCGGGCTGGGCGACCCAGTCGCGGTACCAGTCGCTGCCGCGCTCGGGTCCGTGGCAGGAGGCGACGATCTCCTCCAGGAAGGCGTAGTCGTCCAGGTAGCCCTGGATGCCCAGCAGTCCGCCGGTGCGCAGCGACTGCGGGTGAGCGCCCAGCGGTGCGGCGGTGAGGCCCAGGACACGCTGGCCGGGGATGACAACCCGGTCGGGGATCTGTGCCATCTCCTCGCGGCTGACGATCCGCTCGACCGAGGCGATCACCCCGCGCCGGGCGGCGTACGCGGCCCACGCGCCCTCGCCCAGCGGCGGCACCAGCGCGATGTTGCCGTCCTCGTCGGCGGCCACCCCGTGGACCAGGGTGACGTCCGGGCGCAGCGGTGCAAGCAGGGTGACCTCCCGGCCCGGGTCGGCCGGGTCGGGCACCCGGTGCAGCACGCCCGGCTTGTCCTCGGCGAGGTCGGTGCCGGCCAGCGAGCCGGTGACCGCGTACGGGGCGCCCTGCGCGCCGGCGATCAGCCGCTGGACGTAACTCAGCAGCGACCAGGCCTCGAAGGTGAACGGTTCGCCCTGTTCCAGGCGTGCGTAGAGCGGGTTGGGGCGCGGGGAGGGGTAGGTGTCGCCCGCGAAGCCGGCGATGACCTTCTTCGCGACGCCGGACAGGGCCAGGGCGTGCGCCGAGGAGTGCACGGCGGTCGTGGACACCGTCAGCCGGCCGGCCGCTCCGAAGACCCGGCACAGTGCGTAGGTGAGCGCGTTGGGCCGCGAGGGGGTGCCCGCCAGGTGGACGTGGTCGCCGGGCCTGACCAGGCGGCCTACCAGCTCGTCCACGTCGGCGGCGATCAGCGGCCGGCTCATGACGGCGCTCCCAGTGCGACCACCGCGGTCTGGCTGCCGAAGGCGAACGACATCGACACCGCCAGGCCGAGTTCGGCCTTGCGGGCGCCCTCGAAGACGTGGTCGTGGTCGCACTCGGGGTCGGGTGCGGTGAAGTTGATGGTCGGGGCGATGGTCTGGTGGTGGATCATCAGGCTGGTCGCCGCCACGTTGATGATGCCGGCGAGGCCGAAGGTGTGGCCGTAGATCGGCTTGTTGGAGCTGAGCGGCGGCAGCTTGCCCACCGTGCGCTGCGGGTACAGGGCGCGCAGGGCACGGGATTCGGCGATGTCGTTGTAGCGGGTGGCGGTGCCGTGGGCGCAGAAGTAGTCGACCTCGTCGGCGCTGCGGCCGGCGTCGGCGAGCGCGTCCTCGATGACCGAGGCGGTGACCTTGCCGGTGAGGTCCATCGTGGTGGGGTGGGCCGCCTCGTTGAGGGAGACGGCCGAAAGTATCTCGGAGTAGATGCGCGCGCCGCGGGCCTTGGCGACCGACTCGCGCTCCAGGCACAGCACGACCGAGCCCTCGCCGAGCGCGAAGCCTTCGCGGCAGGCGCTGTAGGGGCGCACCGCGCGGCTGGGGTCCTCGCGCTCGGAGGAGAGCACGCCGTGGCCCATCGCCCGGTAGCAGGCGGCGACTTCGGGCACGATGGGGAACTCGTGGCCGCCCACCAGCATCGCGTCCGCGGCGCCGGAGCGCAGTTCGCGGGCGGCGAGCTGGATGGCCTGGTGGCCGCCGACGCAGGCGTTGGAGACCGTGGTGACCAGGCCCTGGGCGCCGTTGTAGATGGCGGAGAGGCTGGCGGGGCAGCCGGGCAGGCCGCGGAACATGGCGCCCTTGTCGCCGAAGGCCGCCGGGTCGGCGCCGGTGAGCACGTCGCGCCACCAGGAGAACGGGCCGCGCGAGGAGGACATCACGATGCCCAGCCGGCGCGGGTCGAGGTCGCCGGCGGCGAGGGAGGCATCGCGGCGGGCCTCGGCCACCGCGGACATGGTGATGAGGATTTCGCGGGAGTACTTGGCGGCGTGCGCGTCGGTCAGTTCCGGGAGGAAGGGGCGGTGGTCGAAGCCGGTGATCTCGGCGGCCGCGTGGACGGGAAGGCCCGCCTGGGCCCCGTCGAAGCGGGTGAGCCGGCCGACCTGCGAGGTGCCGCCGGAGATGTTGGCCCAGAACTGGCCGGCGGAAAGGGTGTTGGGCAGCACGACACCTATTCCGGTGACCACGATGCGTTCATTGTTCGGCGCCAGGACGGATGACGTCGAACTCGCGGGTTTGGTTCGCTCGAATTCCTTGTTCGTCATGCAGGAAACACTAGGAGCTCCCGGACCCGATTCCATGGGCCGCCAAGTACCGAATACTGCGGTACCCGGTACTCCAAGTACCGGTACTGGAAGCGCCTTTTACAGGCGCCCGGAAACAGAAAAAGGGGGCCGCTTCCTCCCGAAGGAGAAAGCGGCCCCCTTATGTTCTGCCGGGGTCCCTACACGGCGTCGTAGCGCCGCAGTTCGCGCCGGGCCAGGGAGGCGCGGTGCACCTCGTCGGGGCCGTCGGCCAGCCGCAGGGTGCGGGCGTGCGCCCACAGTTCGGCCAGCGGGAAGTCCTGGGAGACGCCGCCGCCGCCGTGTGCCTGGATGGCCTTGTCGATGACCCACTCGGCCATCGACGGCACCGCGATCTTGATGGCCTGGATCTCGGTGTGCGCGCCCTTGTTGCCGACGGTGTCCATCAGGAAGGCGGTCTTGAGCACCAGCAGCCGCGCCTGCTCGATCCGCACACGCGATTCGGCGATCCACTCGCGCACCACGCCCTGTTCGGCGAGCGGCCGGCCGAAGGCGGTGCGCCGCTTGACCCGCTCGCACATCAGGTCGAAGGCCCGCTCGGCCATGCCGATCAGCCGCATGCAGTGGTGGATGCGGCCGGGTCCCAGGCGGGCCTGGGCGATGGCGAATCCCTCGCCCTCGCCGGCGATGATGTTCTCGGCGGGCACCCGCACGTTGTCGAAGACGATCTCGCCGTGGCCGCCGTGCGCCGCGTCGGTGTAGCCGAAGACGTGCACCCCGCGCTCGACGCGCACGCCGGGAGTGTCCCGGGGCACCAGGATCATCGACTGCTGGCGGTGGCGCGGCCCGTCTGGGTCGGTCTTGCCCATCACGATGAGTAGTTCGCACTCGGGTGCCATCGCTCCCGAGGACCACCACTTGCGGCCGTTGACGACGTAGCTGTCGCCGTCGCGTTCGATACGGGTGGCGATGTTCGCGGCGTCGGAGGAGGCGACGTCCGGCTCGGTCATGCAAAACGCCGAGCGGACGGTGCCCTCCAGGAGCGGCTTGAGCCAGCGGTCCTGCTGTGCGGGGGTGCCGAAGAGGGTGAGCACCTCCATGTTCCCGGTGTCGGGGGCCGCGCAGTTGACGGCCTCGGGGGCGAGGAAGGGGCTGCGGCCGGTGATCTCCGCGAGCGGCGCGTACTGCAGGTTCGTCAGGCCCGCCCCGAAGCGGGCATCGGGCAGAAACAGGTTCCACAGACCCTGCCGGCGGGCCTCGTCCTTGAGGTCCTGCAGCACCGGCGGCCGGCTCCAGGGCCGGTCCGCGCTGTGCTGGGCGTGGAAGACCGGTTCGGCGGGCAGCACATGCTCGTGGAGGAAGGCGAGCATCTTCGCGCGCAGTTCCTCGGTCCGGTCGTCGTACGCGAAATCCATCGGTGTCTCCGTTGCGGGACGGGGCGGCAGGCCAAAGCGGCAGGGCAAAGCGGCAGGGCAAAGCGGCAGGTCAAAGCGGTGGGGGAGGTGGTGGGGGAGGGGCGGGTCAGGCCTGGTCGAGTGCGGCGTGGCCGCGGGCCACGAGCAGGGCGACGGCTCCGGACAGGTCCGCGGACTCCTCGCCGACGCTCAGGCCCTGCACGGTGCGGCAGTGGATGCCCTCGAGGATCGCGGCGAGTTTGTAGAACGCGAACGCGATGTACCAGTCGAGCCGTTCGAGGCCCGCCGTGCTGTGGGCGGCGTACCGCTCCACCAGCGCGTCGCGGCCCGGCCAGCCGGGCAGCGTCCCGGGCGAGGCGACCGGGGAGCGCTCGACGCCGGCGAAGCCGTCCCAGTACATGCAGAGCATCCCGAGGTCGGCCAGCGGATCGCCGAGGGTGGACATCTCCCAGTCGAGCACGGCGGTGATCCGGCCCGGGTCGGCCCGGTCCACCAGCACGTTGTCGAGCTTGTAGTCGCCGTGCACCAGAGCGGACCGGCCCCAGTCGGGGCAGCTTGCGAGAAGGCGGTCGCTGAGCTGGTCGGCGCCTTCCACCTCGCGGGTGCGCGAGGCATCCCACTGGCGGCGCCAGCGGCGCACCTGGCGGGCCATGAAGCCCTCCGGGCGGCCGAAGTCCGCAAGGCCCACCCGCGCCGGGTCCACGGCGTGCAGGCGGGCCAGGGTGTCGACGAGCGCATGAGTGGTGCCGAGCGCCGAGGCGGGGCCCAGCGGCGCGAGTTCCGCGTCGCTGCGGTAGGTGGTGCCTTCGGCCAGCGCCATGACGTAGAAGGGGGCGCCGAGCACCTTGGCGTCCTGGCACAGTGCGTAGGTCTGCGGGACCGGCACGGCGGTGGGTCCCAGCGCGCTCAGCACCCGGTACTCGCGCGCCATGTCGTGGGCGGTGGCAAGGACATGGCCCAGCGGCGGCCGGCGCAGCACCAGGGTGCGCCCGCTCCACTCGATGCGGTACGTCAGATTGGAACGCCCGCCGGCCAGCGGCGAGATCGCGCCCAGCGGGCCGCGGCCGGGCAGATGCCCCTCCAGCCAGTGCGCCAGGCGCCCGGTGTCGAGGCCGGCCGCGGCGCCGGGCAGCGTCGTCGAGTTCATCTCATCCCCTTGGGCTTGGAGGGCGGGAAAGGCAGGGCGAAAAAGAGGGTGGTGGATACGACGCGGTCCCGGCCGCCTGCGGCGGCGGCCGGGACCCGCGGCACGCTGGGCTCAGCTGTCGGCGATGAGCTTGCCCGCGGCGCCCCAGCTGTCGGTCGGCACTTCCTGGATCCACACCTGCACCGTCTCGGCAGGGATCTTGTAGGCGTCGACGAAGGCGTCGGTGATACGGGCGACCAGCTCGCGCTTCAGCTCGATGGTGCGCGGGCCCTGCTGCACGGTCACGATGGGCATTTCATCCTCCGGGAAATTCTGCTCAGTGCGGCCCCCGCCCCCTTTTTTCGGCGGCGGCCTCGGCATGCCCCACACGTTAGGGACGCGCCGTTGACGGTTTCAAGGCCGATGCCTCCGAGGTGCCCGGCCGTGTATCCGAAGAGACACCGCGCCGGCCGGGGATTCGATGCCGCCCGCCCGCTGCCACCTCGGTCGTCCCGGGATGTCTCTTCGGAAACACCCGGCCACCGCAACACGGCACGGCTGTCTACCTTTTGCCGTGCCGGTATTCGTCTGCCGGTATTCGTCGCGGGGGAATTCATCTGCCGGTAATTCGACGGATTCGCAGATTTCATAATCCTGTGGGGGCAGCCGTGACGCAGACACAAGAGGTGGCCATCGGGCTGGGGGAGCAGCACCCCGTCGCCGACCTGGGCGGCCTGCTGGTGAGAGCCGCGGCCGCGTTCCCCCGGCACGGGGTGCGCTACTGCTCCCGTCAGCAGCCGCTGGACTCAGACCTGTGCACCTATCCGCAGCTCCTGGAGGATGCGCTGCGTCTGCTCGGCGCCCTGCGCAAGGCGGGGGCCGGTCCGGGCCGGGCGGTGGCGCTGCTGCTGGAGCGGCCCGAGGACTTCCTTCCGGCGTTCTGGGCGTGTCTGCTCGGCCAGATCACCGCCTGCCCGCTGGTGCCCGTGCGCGACGACCCGCAGCGCTGGGCAGCGCAGTTGAACCACGTCAACACCCTGCTCGAGGGGCCGCTCGTGGTCACCGACCGCCGGGTCGCCGAGGAACTTCCCGCCCTGCCGGATCTGGCGATCACCACCATCGAGGACCTGGCCGCGGCCGGCGCGCAGCCGGGCACCGTCGCGGTCACGGCGGCCGGCGCGGACGACGTCGCGCTGCTGGTGCTCACCTCCGGTTCCACCGGCGCCGCCAAGGCGGTCCGGCTCACCCACGGCAACCTGCTGGCCTCCATGGCCGCCAAAGCCCGGACGCAGGCGCTCACCGCGCACGACGTGACCCTCAACTGGATCTCCTACGACCATGTCGCCGCACTGTTGGAGGCCCACCTGCTGCCGCTGTCGGTGGGGGCCGTGCAGCTGCACGCCTCACCCGAGGCGGTGCTGGCCGACCCGGTGCACTTCCTCGAACTCATCGACGCCCACCGGGTGTCGATGACGTTCACCCCCAACTTCCTGCTGGGGCTGATCAACAAGGCCCTCGACGAGCTGCCGTCCCCTCCGGATCTGGACCTGTCCTGCCTGCGGCACATCGTCTCCGGCGGGGAGGCCAACCCCCTGGCCACCGGCACCGGCTTCCTGGACCGGCTGGCCCCCCACGGACTGCACCCGGGCGCCCTGTGGCCCGCGTTCGGGATGACCGAGACCTGCGCCGGCAGCATCTACAACCGGGAGTTCCCGGACGCCGACCTGGGGGCGGAGTTCGCGGCGGTCGGCCGGCCGGTCGACGGGCTGCGCATCCGCATCGTCGCCGAGGACACCACCACCCCCCTTGGCGACGGCGAGGCCGGCGAGGTGCAGCTGACGGGCCCGATGATCACCAGCGGGTATGCGAACAACAAGGAAGCCACCCAGGCCGCGTTCACGGCGGACGGCTGGTTTCGCACCGGTGACCTCGGCCGGCTCACCCGCGGGCGGCTGACCCTCGTGGGGCGCAGCAAGGACAGCATCATCGTCAACGGCGTCAACTACTACAGCCACGACCTCGAGTCGGTCCTCAACACCCTGGACGGCATCGCGAAGTCGTACGTCGCCGCATTCCCCACCCGCCCGCCGGGCAGCGACACCGAGCAGCTCGCCGTCGCCTTCGCGCCCGCCCCCGAGGTGGCCGGCGACGAGGCGGCCCTGCACCGCCTGATCGTCGCGGTCAGAAACAGCGTCGTGCTGCACTGGGGCTTCCGCCCGGCGCTGCTGCTGCCGCTCGCCCCGGACGCCTTCCCCAAGACGAGCCTGGGCAAGATCCAGCGCTCGCTGATGCGCCGCCGCCTGGAGGGCGGTGACTACGCCGGGCACCTCACGGCGCTCCAGGGGCTGATCAACCGTCAACTCGGCGGCTACGACGCCCCCGAAGGCGCGGCCGAGAACACCCTCGCCCAGCTGTACGGCCACCTCTTCGAGACACCGCCGTCCACGATCAGCGCCACCGCCAGCTTCTTCGACCTCGGCGGCACCTCACTGGACATCCTGCGCCTCAAGAGCCTTGTCTCCCAGCACTTTCCCGGCGTGGACCTGCCCGTCCTCGCCATCCTCACCTCACCCAGCATCCGCCAACTGGCCGCCCGCATCGAGGCGGCCCGACACAGCGAAAGCACCCCCTACGACCCCATCGTCGAACTGCAGAGCAGCGGCGAGAAGACGCCGCTGTTCTGCATCCACCCCGGAGTCGGCGAAGTCCTCGTCTTCGTGAACCTGGCCAAGTACTTCGTCCACGAGCGGCCCTTCTACGCCCTGCGGGCACGCGGCTTCAACCCGGGGGAGAAACCCTTCGAGAGCTTCGCGGAGATGGCCCGCACCTACGCCGACGCGATCCGCTCCCGGCAGCCGCACGGCCCCTACGCGATCGCCGGATACTCCTTCGGCGCGGCGGTGGCCTTCGAGGTCGCCAAACTCCTGGAGGCCGACGGCGAGCAGGTGGACTTCCTGGGCAGCTTCAACCTGCCCCCGCACATCAAGTACCGCATGGACGAACTCGACTTCGTGGAGACCGCCGTCAACCTGGCGATGTTCCTCGACCTCATCACCCCCCAGCAGGCCAAGACACTGCCCGCCCAGCTGCGCCCGCTGAGCAAGCAGCAACAGCTCAGCCACCTCATCGACATCGCCCCCGCCGGCCGGCTCACCGAACTCGACCTGGACCTGCCACGGTTGACCGCCTGGGCCGACCTCGCCGACAGCCTCACCGGCCTGGGCCGCACCTACCAGCCCGCCGGCAGCGTCGCCACGATGAGCGTCTTCTACGCCATCCCGCTGCGCGGCAGCAAGCAGGACTGGCTGGAGAACGAACTGAGGCGCTGGCAGGACTTCACCCGCCGTCCACCCCGCTACCTCGATGTGCCCGGCGAGCACTACACCCTCATGGGGCCCAAACACGTCGCCGCCTTCCAGTCGATCCTGCGCACGGAACTCGACCGCGCACTGTCCGGGAACTGAAAAGAGGGGGGCACATGACTGTGATGCCGACGGGCAAAAAGATCCTCATCACCGGGGCGAGCGGCCTGGTCGCCCGCACCGCGGCCGAAACCCTCGCCCGGCACAACGACGTATGGTGCCTGGGCCGCTTCTCCGACCCACAGGTACAGCAACGCCTTCAGGAGCAGGGCATACGGACCTGGCACTGGGACATGACCGACGGCCCGCTCGACGCGCTGCCCGACGACTTCACCCATGTGCTGCACGCCGCCATCGACCGCGGCAGCAACACCTTCGAGGACGCGGTCGCGGTGAACTCCATCGCCACCGGCCGCCTGATGACCCACTGCCGCAACGCCGAAGCCTTCGTGTTCATCTCCACCAGCGCCCTCTACACCCCCCAAACCCCCGGCCACCTGCACACCGAGAGCGACCCGCTGTCCGCCGCGTCGGCCTGGCTGCCCACCTACCCGGTCGGCAAGCTGGCCACCGAGGGCGCCGTACGCGCCCTGGCCGTCACACTCGGCCTGCCCACCACCATCGCCCGCCTCAACGTCGCCTACGGCCCGCACGGCCACGGCGGCCTCCCGGTCATCCTCTACCGGCAGATGCTCGCCGGCCAGCCGATCGCCGTACCCCCCACCCAGCAGCACTACTGCTCCCCGATCCACACCGACGACATCGCCCGCCACCTGCCAGGGCTGTGGGCCGCGGCAGGCGTGCCCGCGACGGTCGTGAACTGGGGAGGGGACGAAGTCGTCGGCGTGCAGGACCTCATGGCGTACGTCGCACAACTCACCGGAGTGCCCGCCCGCTTCGAGGCCGGCGACGTCACCCGCCATGTCATCGCCTTCGACGACACCCACCGCAAAACCCTCCTCGGCGACTGCCGCACCTCCTGGCGCGACGGCGTCCGCCAAGTCCTTGACGCGCACTTCCCCGGCAGCATCACACCCGCCCCCTACAGAGAGGTAACCCCCTCGTGACCGTGAGCAGTGAAACCTCCGCCGAACCACAGGTACTGGGGGTACTGGAGCGCGCACTGAGCACCAGCTGCGCGGCCTCGCTGCGCGCGGCGGTGAAACTCGGCCTCGCCGACGCCCTCGGCGACACCCCGGCCACCGCCGGCGACCTCGCCGCCGCCGTCGACGCCGACCCGGACGCGCTGCGGCGACTGCTGCGCTCGCTCACCTGCCACCAGGTGTTCGCCGAGGACACGCAGGGCCGCTTCGTCCACACGGACATCTCACGGCTGCTGCGCAGCGACGCCGCCGACAGCCTCGGCCACCTCGTGCTGTGGATGACCGAACCGTGGACCTGGCAGCTGTGGGGCCGTCTCGATGAGTCGGTGCGCACCGGCAAGGACGTCTTCGTCGACCTGTACGGCCGGGAGTTCTTCGACCACGTGCACACCGCCTGGCCGCAGTCCGCGGCGGTGTTCGACCTCGCGATGACCCAGGCGAGCAGGCAGTCCGCCACCGCCGTCGCCGGCGCCCTGCCGCTGTCGGGGGTGCGGACCGTCGCCGACATCGGCGGCGGACAGGGCTTCCTGCTGGCCTCACTGCTCGAGCACCACCCCGGCGTGCAGGGAATCCTCTTCGACCGCCCCGACGTACTGGCAGGCGCCGACGCCCGGCTGCGCGAAGGCGGCGCCCTCGCCGGCCGGGCGCGGCTGGTGCCCGGCGACTGCCGCGTACAGCTCCCGGCCGACGCCGACGCCTACGTCTTCAAGAACATCCTGGGCATGAACGACCAGGACGCCCACACCGTGCTCGGCAACGTCGTGAAGACCGCCCGCCCGGCCGCCAGGGTGATCATCGTGGAGAACCTCGTCGACGACGGCCCGGGGCAGAAGTTCAGCACCGGAATGGACCTGCGGATGCTGCTGACCGTCGGCGGCAGGAAACACACCCGGCACAGCCTGCTCGCCCTGGTGGAACAGGCCGGCCTCACCGTCCAGGACGTACAGCCCGTCAACTCCTACCAGCACATGATCGAAGCCACCACACCCGTATGACCGCAGGGCCGCCGCGGCCGCAGCGGGCCCGGCCGCGCATCAACAGGCCGGGCCTGCACGCCAGTTAACCCGACACAGCAGTGAGAGAAGGGCAGATCCATATGACCGAGGCCGCCGACGTCCTGGTGGTGGGGGCCGGACCCACCGGCCTGCTGCTGGCCGGGGACCTGGCCACCGCCGGCGTGCAGGTCACCCTGCTGGAACGGCGCGCGCACGCCGACGCCAACCTGACCCGCGCCTTCGCGGTGCACGCCCGCACCCTGGAGGTCCTGGACGCACGCGGCCTCGCCGACGAACTCGTCGCCCTGGGCAGAAAGGCGCCCGTGGTCGGAGTGTTCGGGAAACTCGAACTGCACCTGCACCGCCTGCGCACCCGCTTCCCGTTCGCGCTGATCACCCCGCAGTACAACATCGAAAGGCTGCTGGAGCGCCGGGCGCGCGCCGCCGGGGTGCGCATCGTGCGCGGCGCCGAAGTGGTGGCGCTGCACCAGCACGCCGACGGCGTCGAGGCGCAGACGGCCGGTGAGGGCACCTTCCGTGCGGCGTACGTGGTCGGGTGCGACGGAGTGCGCAGCGCGGTACGGCAGCTGACCGGGATTCCTTTTCCCGGCCGCTGGATCGTGCGCTCGGTGATGCTCGCCGACGTCCAGCTCACCCATGTGCCCGCCGACGCGGTGACCACCAACGCCAACGAACACGGCTTCGCCTCCCTGGTGCCCTTCGGCGACGGCTGGTACCGGGCGATCGGCTGGATCGCGGGCGATGACCGGCCCGATGACGCCCCGGTCACGGCAGAGGAACTGTCCGGCCTGCTGCACCGGGTCCTGGGCACCGACTACGGCATGCACGACCCGCGCTGGATCTCCCGCTTCCACAGCGACGAACGGCAGGCCGAACGCTACCGCCAGGGCCGGGTGCTGCTGGCGGGCGACGCCGCCCACGTCCACTCGCCCGCCGGAGGCATGGGCATGAACACGGGACTGCAGGACGCCGCCAACCTGGGCTGGAAACTCGCCGCGGTCATCCAGGGCCGGGCCGGCCTGCCCCTGCTCGACTCCTACGAACACGAACGCCACCCCGTCGGCAAACAGGCACTGCGGATCTCCGGCGCCATCACCCGGGGCGTGCTGAGCGCCCCCCGCAGCATCCGTGTACGCCAACTGCGCGACACGCTCATGCCGTTGGTGTCCCGGCTGAGCTCGCTCACCGCACGCGCGGAACGCCTGCTCTCCGGCATCGGCATCGCCTACCCGGCCCCCCGCACCAGCCACCGCCTCACCGGCCGCCGGGCCCCCGACCTGCGCCTCGCAGGCGGCAAGCGACTCTACGAGCTGCTGCGCACCGGCCGTTTCGTCCTGGTCACCCCCGGCCGGCCCACAGCCGAGACACCCTGGCTGCAACTCGCCGCCCCGGCCGGGTCCTTGTCCACCACCCTGCTGATCCGCCCGGACGGCCACATCGCCTGGGCCGCCGACCGCCTTGACGCCGGGCAACTGCACGCGGCGCTGCAACACTGGCCGCTGGCCACGCCGTCGCCGCTTTCCCCGGCGGCCGGGCCCCAGCCGGCCGACCTGGCAGGCCCCACCGCTGCGGGCAGGCGCTAGCGCTGCGGGACGTCCCTGACGAACACCAGCCCGTCGGTGGTGGCCAGATGGGCCGGATCCAGCGGGGAGTAGCCGAACCAGGGGGAGAGGCGGGAGGCGGGCCGCAGGTCACCGACGGCGGCCGACAGCCGGGAGGCGTCCACGACGCAGCAGTCCTCCGCCAGCGCGTACAGGAGCCCCTCGACGGTGTCCGGCGCCGGGGTGTCCACCCCTTGATGGCGCAGCGTGCCCAAAGCCGTGGCCACGAACGCGTACTCCTCGCCCAGCCGGGCGCTCACCAGCGCGCCGGCGCCCCACCACTGCACCGGCTTTTCGCCCATCCGCATCGTGCTCATGTCCCGCTGGAGATGGCCGTTGTGGGCGTGCAGCAGTGCCGGGCCCCGTTCGGCGAGGGCGAGGATGTTCTCGGCCATCATCTGATCGCGCAGGCTCACCAGCCGTGTCATACGGCTCGCCGAGCAGTCGGCCATCGCCCAGTGGTAGCGCAGCAGGCCGCTCGCCGTCCGCCCGTACAGACGCGCCCGCTCCCACTCCTCCCGCGAGGTCGCGGTGATCAGGTGCGGGCTCTGCGCGTCGAGCAGCGCCACCAGATCGTCGGCGAGCAGCCGCAGCCGGCCGGCCTGGGCCGACTGCCCCACCGAGCGGGCCGGGTCGCTCATCACGGCGGGGTCGCTCCACCGCTCGTCGGCGCCGAGCAGCTCCTCCAGTGTCTGCCCGGTGCAGGGCAGCAGGGCCGCGTCCACCCGGGCGGCGAGGTAGCCGTGCAGCGCAGTGAGGGCCTGGCGGGGGCTCGCGGCACCGGTCATCTCCAGCGGCCCGTCGAAACCGGCGAAGCGCACCTGCTCGGAGGCGGGCAGGCCGTCGTTGTGGGCACGCATCCAGCGCACCAGCTCGCGGTTGCCCGCGCAGGCCCCCCAGCCGTGGCTGATCCCGTGCTCCATGACGTCGTCGAGGCTGCCGGTGCCGGAGGTTACGTAGGCGTCCACGAGCAGGCCCCGCAGGCAGTCGCTCTCGATCGCGATCGTCCGGTAGCCCTCCTGCTCGACGAGCCGGCGAAAGAGGTCGTTGCGCACCTCGAGCAGCGCGTCCTCGCGGTGAGTGGGCTCGCCCAGAGCCAGCAGCCGCGGCCGGGCGGGAAACAGCCCCATGACGGCGGCCGCGTCGACGGGATGGGCGGCGTCCTTGAAGTCAGTAGCCATGCCCTCAACGCTATCGTTGAAGCCCCGGTTGAAACTTTTCACCGACAACACCGCGATATCGTCGCCCCTCATGGGGAAAAACCTTCAAACCGGTGAACGGCTCAGGCCGGTCGATCTGGCGCGCGGACACGGTCTGTCCACCCAGGCGGTCAGGAACTACGAAGAGGCCGGCATCCTTCCGCCCGCCGACCGCACCCCCCACGGCTACCGCACCTATACGCCGCTGCACGCGGCGGCCCTGCGCGCCTTCCTCGCCCTGCTGCCCGGCCACGGCCACCAGGCGGCGGCATCGATCATGCGGGCGGTGAACGAAGGCGCGCCCGAGGAGGCGTTCGGCCTCATCGACGCCGGCCACGCCCAGCTCCTGGAGGACCGCCGGACCCTTCAGGCCGTACACAGCGCCCTGCGCGACCTGGAACCCACCCCCGCACATCCACCCGGCGCAGACCCCCGGCCCGGCGGCACGTTCATCGGGCCGCTGGCAGCACAGCTCGGCATCCGCCCCGCCACCCTGCGCACCTGGGAACGCGCCGGACTGGTGCAACCCCGCCGCGACCCCCTGACCGGCTACCGCATCTACGACGACGCCGACATCCGCGATGCCCGGCTGGCCCACCAACTACGGCGGGGCGGCTACCTGCTGGAGCAGATCGCCCCGCTGATCACCCAGGTGCGGGCAGCCGGCGGACTTGAGCCACTGCAGGCCGCACTGCGCGACTGGCACGGCCGGCTGGCCACCCGCGGCCGGGCGATGCTGAGCGGCGCCGCCGAACTGGAGGCCTACCTGCGCCGGCGCGAATAAGACCGTGTCCTACGTGGTGAGGCGGACGAGGCGCTTGTAGCAGCACATGGCTGCGGCGAGGCCGAGAAAGGCCAGGTAGTTGCGGGGATTGCGT
>NZ_JBEXDZ010000138.1:0-25092 GCF_040606085.1 Streptomyces sp. NPDC005485
GCGTCGTTGGTGCGCAGGATCCGGCCGTGCTGGTCGCCGCCCATCTCGGCGATGGCCATGCCGGAGGGGGCGTACTCGAAGGCCTGGCGGAAGGATTCCTCGCTGGCACGCAGGGCCTGCTGCTCGCGCTCCAGACGGACGAGGGCGCGCTGCATATTGGCCCTCAGGCGCGCGTTGCTGATGGCGATGGCGGCCTGGAAGGCGTACATCTGCAGGGCTTCGCGCCCCCAGGCGCCGGGGCGCCGCCCGTTGCGCGGCCGGTCCATGGAGAGCACGCCGATCAGCTCGCCGCACTTGCCGCCGGAGACCCCGGGGGTGTACATCGGCGCGAAGAGTCGGTCGGAGGGGTGCCACTCGTCCTCGAAGCGGGGCGCGGGGCCGTCGGTGTACCACTGCGGTACGTCGTCCTCGTCGAGGACCCAGCCCTCGGTGTGCGGTATGAACCGCAGGTCGCCCCAGGCCTCGCCCATGCTCAGCCGGCGGTCCCAGGAGGCGCGCGAGCCGACGCGGCCGGTGATGAGGGCCTCCGCCGCGGAGTTACCGGCGAGGGCGGCGACGACGAGGTCGCCGTCGGGGCGTACGAGGTTGACACACGCCAGCTCGTAGCCGAGGCCGTTGACCACTCCGTCGGCGACGGTCTGCAGTGTGTCGGCGAGGCTCCGGGCGGTGTTCATGTCCGCCATCACCTGATGCAGTTGCCGCAGCGTCGTCAGACGGACGTACGGCTCGGACTCGGTCTCCATGCGCCCTCCCCTCGAGACGTCGCAGCAACTCCAGGGTGCTCTCCGGCGTACTACTCGTTCTCTCCGGTGCTACTCCGGTACTGATCAGTAGCCACTTGCCAGCTTCTCGCCCAGCTTCGTGCAGCGTCCCCGCCACTGAATCACAGCGCGCTGCCCACTCGGTACACAGGGTCAACAAAATATGGCTCCTGTGACTCAAGTCACAGGAGAACGTGAACAATTGAGTGGAGTTTCTGTGTTTTCAGGTGCGTTTACTGAACGCGGTTTGGGCGACTGTGCGAATGCTGTGAGTGAGTGTGCCAGTTACGGTTCGCCCGTCACGGGGGAGCCTTCCTCCTCTGGTCCTAGGACCCGGCTCGGGCCGACGGCCGATGTGGCGCACGCCTGGCGGACACTAGCGTTTCCCCGTGCTGAAGACTCCCCCTGCCGCTCCCCCCACCCCGGCCGTGCATGCTGAGGGGGTGAGCAACGACGAGTTCCGCGCCGCCATGTCCCGGCTGACCGCGGGCGTGGTCCTGGTGACCGCCCACGAGCCGGCGCTGGACCCGGACGGACCCGGTGGCGAGGACGTCGGCATGACCGCGACGGCCTTCATGTCCGTCTCCCTGGACCCGCCCCTGGTCATGGTCAGCCTGCGTGAGGGCTCCCGGATGGACGACCTGCTCGCCGAGCAGCCCCTGTGGGCCGTCTCCGTGCTCGCCGAGAGCCAGCGCCACATCGCGGGCCGCTTCGCCATGAAGGGCCGCATCAGCGACCGCCTCCTCTTCGAGGACATCCCCTGCGTACGCGGGGCGGCGGCCGGGGCTCCCCTGGTGGGCGGCGCCCTGGCGACCCTGGAGTGCCGCACGGAGCAGCGGGTCGAGGCGGGCGACCACACGCTGGTCATCGGGCGCGTACTGACCGCGGCGGTGCCGAGCGCGAACGGCGGTCCGCTGGCGTACTTCCAGGGCAGGTACCGGCAGCTGGGCTAGGGGGTGTTTGAAAGTCCTGTGCGGTGCCCGCGGTGTTCGGTGCGTGCCCTCGGTGTGCCGGACGAAGGCTCTCGTACTGGACGTACTTGGGGCTTCGGCCGGTGCGTGCCCTCGGCGTGCCGGACGAAGGCCCTCGTACTGGACGTACTTGGGTCTTCGGCCGGTGCGTGCCCTCGGCGTGCCGGACGAAGGCCCTCGTACTGGACGTACTTGGGGCTTCGGCCGGTGCGGCGAGGGTGCGTGCCGGGCGCCGTGGGTGCTGTGCGGGACTTTCAAACACCCCCTGGCCGGCCCACGCCGGGGCTACGGGGCTACCCCTCCAGGACCGTGACGTCGAGCGCGGCCAGCCGCTCCGGGTCCTTGACGATGTCGAGCACGGCGATCCTCCCGCGCACGACCGTGAAGGCCAGGACGCTGGCGAGCCGCCCCTCGGCGAACACCACGACGCCCGCCGCGCCGTTGACCAGTGCGGGCTGCGCGACCCGGGCCAGGTGCCCGAAGTCGCTCGCCCCGGCGGCCACCGCGGCCGCACCCGTCGTGACGCCGGCCTCGGTCCTGGCCACCACGTCCGGGGCGAGGACGGCGACGAGCGCGTCGAAGTCGCCCTCGCGCGCGGCGGCCAGGAAGGCGTCGACGACCTCCCGCTGCCGGTCGAGGTCGGGATCGGGGGCGGGCGCACCGCCCTGGACCCGGCGCCTGGCCCGGCTGGCGAGCTGACGGGACGCCGCCGCCGTACGCCCCACGATGGGTGCGATCTCCTCGAACGGCACGGCGAACAGGTCGTGCAGCACGAACGCGAGCCGCTCCGCCGGGGTCAGCGTCTCCAGGACGACGAGCAGGGCGAGGCCCACCGAGTCGGCGAGCAGCGCCTCCTGCTCGGGGTCGACGCCGCTGACCGGGCTGAGCACGGGCTCCGGCATCCGCACGCCGCTCGGTACCTCAAGCGGCTCCTCGGCGCGCGACCTGCGGGAGCGCAGCATGTCGAGGCAGACCCGGCCCACGATCGTCGTCAACCAGCCGCCGAGGTTGGCGACCTGGCTGGTGTCGGCGCGGCTGACCTTGAGCCAGGCCTCCTGCACGGCGTCGTCGGCCTCCGCGACCGAGCCGAGCATGCGGTAGGCCACGGAGCGCAGCTGCCCGCGGTGCGCCTCGAACCGCTGCGCGAGAAAGTCGCTGTCGCTGTCGCTGTCCTTCGAGGCGTCCGTCGAAAACCCGCTGTCCGTCATCGGTCACATCTCCTCGTCGCGGTCCGTCACAGGCATGACGTTTCGCGGGCGGTCGATGTGACGAGAGGCTCAGCCCCAGTCGCGCCCGGTGCGGCCGCGCTTGGTGTCGGAGCGCTGCTTCTTCTCGCGCAGGCGCCGTTCGTTGATCCCGCGGGGGATGCGGGTGGGCCGACGGGGCTTGGGCGGCGGGGCGGTGGCTTCGGCGAGGAGGGCGGCGAGGCGTACGGCGGCGGTCTCGCGGTTGCGCCACTGGGACCGGTGCTCGGAGGAGCGGACGGTGACGACCCCGTCGACGAGCCTCCCGGCCAGCCGCTCCAGGGCCCGTTCCTTCCACACCGGCGGCAGCACTTCGGTCTTCGCCAGGTCGAACCCGAGTTCGACCTGGGTGTCGCTGGTGTTGACGTGCTGCCCGCCCGGCCCGCCGGACCGCGAGAAACGCCAGATGAGCTCGGCCTCGGGCAGGGAGACGGAGCCGCGGATGAAGTAGGGACCGGACATGCGTCCATGTTCCCGGCTCTGTCCGGTCCACGTCACCCTGTTTTACGGACCTTCGGGCCCCGGCCTCGACCGCTTGGCAAAGAAAGTAAAGAGAGCCGGAACCTCGGGCACCCCTCTCGACGTTCATAGGGGTAGCTGTAGCTTCGTGCCGTACGAAGCCCATACGTACGGACAAGACTGCTCGTACGCAACGAGGGAAGGGACTCCCAACAATGGCTGTAAGCCTGTCCAAGGGTGGCAACGTCTCGCTCACCAAGGAGGCTCCGGGCCTGACCGCCGTCACCGTGGGCCTCGGCTGGGACGTCCGCAGCACCACGGGTACCGACTTCGACCTCGACGCCTCGGCCATCGCGGTGAACACGCAGGGCAAGGTCTTCTCGGACGCCCACTTCGTCTTCTTCAACAACAAGCAGACCCCGGACCAGACCATCGTCCACACCGGTGACAACCGCACGGGTGAGGGCGCCGGCGACGACGAGGCGATCAACGTCAACCTGGCGGGTCTCCCCGCCGACATCGACAAGATCGTCTTCCCGGTCTCGATCTACGACGCGGAGACCCGCTCGCAGAACTTCGGCCAGGTCCGCAACGCCTACATCCGCATCCTCAACCAGGCCGGCGGCGCGGAGATCGCCCGCTACGACCTGTCGGAGGACGCCGCCACCGAGACCGCGATGGTCTTCGGCGAGCTCTACCGCAACGGCGCGGAGTGGAAGTTCCGCGCCGTCGGCCAGGGCTACGCCTCGGGCCTCGCGGGCATCGCCCAGGACTTCGGCGTCACCGTCTGACGTACGCCGTCGGGCAAGCAGGTCCGACGAGGGGCCCGGCACACCGCATGGTGTGCCGGGCCCCTCGCGCTGTCTCCTGCGGTGTTCGCTATGGCCGCTCCGGCTGCCAGACGTACCGGACGTCCGGCTCCTTCTCCTCGTTGCGCAGCCCGTCCGTGCGTTCGGTCTCGACGAAGCCGTGCCGCTCGTAGAACCGCTGCGCCGCTCCGTTGACCTGGAACGTCCACAGTTCGAGCCCCTCCGGGCGCCGCTCCTTGGCCAGCGTGACGAACCGGTCGCCCAGTCCGCGTCCGCGCCACGACGGGTTGAGGTAGAGCTGCTCCAACTCCCCGTCGTCGAGCACCAGCAGCCCCACCACACCGGCCTCGCCGACCGCCACCCATGTCTCGTACCGCGGCACGACCACGTAAGAGAACCAGTCCCGCACCTCGTCGTCCGTGTGCGCGCGCCGCACGGACGGCAGCGCGGCGCCGAAGGAACGCAGCCACACGTCGGCCGCCGCGCGCGCGTCGGAGTCCTGCGCACGACGAATGGTCAGATCATCGCTGTTCACAGCGGAGGACGATCGCACGTCACCGCCGAACCCGCACCCGGTTTCGACCCACCGCCACCTCCACCACCCAGGCGCCCGCGCCCGTTGGCTACCCTCCGCCCCATGCGCCTGGACTCACTCCCCCTCACCCCCGACCACGACATCCCGGCCCCGCTGCTCACGGAACTCACCGCGCTCTACGCCTCCCAGCGGGAGTTCCAGTCCCTGAGCGGCGACTTCCCGGACCCGGACGACATCCGGCCGGAGCAGGTCGCGGCCGCTCTCGCCGAGGAGTTGGCGAACCCGCACGTGGACGTCCTGCTCGCCCGCGCCGCCGGGCGGCTCGTCGGGGTCGCCATCACCCTCGCGCACCATCCCGACCCGGCGGATCCCGACCCGTGGATCGGCCTGCTCCTGGTGTCGGCCGACGAGCAGCGCAAGGGCTACGGCAGGGAGTTGGCGACCCTCGTCGAGAACCGCTTCCAAAGTGCCGGCCGGACCGCCGTACGCCTCGCCGTCCTCGACAACAACCCGAAGGCCCTCACCTTCTGGACGAGCCTCGGCTACGAGGTCATCGGACACCGCAGGGACCTCCAACTGGCCCGCCCCTGCGCGGTGTTGCGCAAGCAGCTCGCACACCCCAAGGCGTCCGCATAGCGGTTTGTCCCGCACGGATTTCGGATACGAACGCGTAAAAAGTTGACGTCCCCCTGTCAAAGAGGGGATGCACAGTGCCACTCTCTCCTCGCACTTCCCCTCAGGCTTCGCCCTCACACCCCACACCTGTGAGGTGGCTGTGCCTCAACCATGTGGCCGGCCGGCTCATCCCCAGTGGTTCGTCTGAAGGAGTTCGAGTGACCCAGCAGTCCCGTGCCTCGCGTACCCCGCGCAAGACCGCGCTGCGTGCCGCCGCCCTCGCCGCCTCGGCGTCGATGGTCGTTCTCGCCGTGCAGAGTGGCTCGGCCACCGCTTCCCCCACACAGCAGGCGGGCGCAGCCGCCGTCCCGCTGAGCGCCTCCGCGCGCGCCGCCGCGATCAAGTCGGCCCAGGCCGACGCCGCTTCGACAGCTCAGGAGCTCGGGCTCGGCGCCCAGGAGAAGCTCGTCGTCCGTGACGTGGTCAAGGACGCGAACGGCACCGTCCACACCCGCTACGAGCGGACGTACGCCGGGCTGCCCGTCCTCGGCGGCGACCTGGTCACGCACGTGGCGAGGAACGGCGACCTCAAGGGCGTCAACAAGGCGTCGAAGGCGCGGATATCCGTGGCGTCCACCGACGCCGCCGTCTCCGCCGCCACCGCGAAGAAGTCAGCCCTCGCCGCCGCGTCGGACGGGGTCTCCGCCACCGCCCGCAAGGTCGTGTGGGCGGCCGGCGCCAAGCCCGTTCTCGCCTACGAGTCCGTGGTCAAGGGGCGTCAGCACGACGGCACCCCGAGCGAGCTGCACGTCGTCGCCGACGCCGCCACCGGCAAGAAGCTGTACTCCTACGAGGCCATCGACACCGGCACGGGCACCAGCCAGTACAGCGGCACCGTCACCCTCGGTACGACCGCCTCCGCCTCGGGCGGCTTCGACCTGATCGACGGCGGGCGCGGCGGCCACAAGACGTACGACCTGAACGGTGGCACGTCCGGCACAGGCACCCTCTTCCACGACGCGGACGACGCCTGGGGCAACGGAACCGTCGCCAACCGCCAGACGGCCGCCGTCGACGCCGCCTACGGTGCCGCCGTGACCTGGGACTTCTACAAGTCCGCCTTCAACCGCAGCGGCATCGCGGGTGACGGGAAGGCCGCCTACTCCCGCGTCCACTACGGCAACGCGTACGTCAACGCCTTCTGGAACGACAGCTGCTTCTGCATGACGTACGGCGACGGCGCGGGCAACGCGGACCCGCTGACCTCGCTCGACGTGGCCGGCCACGAGATGAGCCACGGCCTGACAGCGGCCACCGCCGGGCTGAAGTACACCCGGGAGTCCGGCGGTCTCAACGAGGCGACCTCCGACATCTTCGGCACCTCGGTGGAGTTCTTCGCGAACAACGCCGCCGACCCCGGTGACTACCTCATCGGCGAGAAGATCGACATCAACGGCGACGGCACCCCACTGCGCTACATGGACAAGCCGAGCAAGGACGGCGGCTCCGCCGACTCCTGGTCCCGCACGGTCGGTCGCCTCGACGTGCACTACTCCTCGGGGCCCGCGAACCACTTCTTCTACCTGCTGAGCGAAGGCAGCGGGGCGAAGACCATCAACGGCGTGAGCTACAACTCCCCGACGTCCAACGGATCGACGGTCACCGGCATCGGCCGCACCAAGGCCTACCAGATCTGGTACAAGGCCCTGACCACGTACTTCACCTCCTCCACGGACTACGCGGCCGCCCGCACCGCCACCCTCCAGGCGGCAAGTGACCTGTACGGCGCGAGCAGCCCGGAGCGCAGCGCCGTGGCCGCCGCGTGGAGCGGCGTCAACGTCAACTAGGGGGTGTTTTGAAGGTCCTGTGCGGTGCCCGCGGTGTTCGGTGCCTGCCCTCGGCGTGCCGGACGAAGGCCCTCGTACTGGACGTACTTGGGGCTTCGGCCGGTGCGGCGAGGGTACGTGCCGGGCGCCGTGGGTGCTGTGCGGGACTTTCACAACACCCCCTAGCCCTGCCGAACGGTCTGGGACGGCTCGCGCACGGTCAGGGACGGCTCGGCTTACCCTCCCCGTACAGCCAGTCGTCCCAGATCTTCGTGAAGTCCTTGCCGGGTGCCGCCTTCTCGACGTAGGCCGTGAAGTCGGCCGTGTCCGCGTTGCCGTGGCGGTGGGCTGCGGCCCAGCCCTGGATGATGTCGTAGAACCTGGCGTCGCCGACGGTCTCGCGGATCTTGTGGAGGACCATCGCACCGCGGTCGTAGACGGGCGGGTCGGAGATGTGGGCTGCGCCGGAGGGTTTCCCGGGCGGGAAGGCCCAGATGGCCTCGTTGTCCTCCTTCGCGTCGTAATAGTCGCCCTTGTAGAGGGAGTTGAAGATCTCGTCGGCCGTGTCGCCGTCGTGGTCCTCCTGCCACAACCACTCCGCGTACGTGGCGAAGCCCTCGCTCAGCCACATGTCGCGCCAGCTCTTCGGGGTGACCGAGTCGCCGTACCACTGGTGGGCGAGTTCGTGGACGAGGGTGCCGGTGTCCGGGGCGCCGGGGAAGAAGGGGCGGTTCTGGGTCTCCAGGGCGTAGCCCGCGTCGTCCGGGCGGTCGACGATCGCACCGGCCGAAGTGAAGGGGTACGCGCCGAAGTTGTACTTCTCCCACGCCAGGATCTCGGGGATCTTCGCCAGCACCTTCGCGCTCGCCTTCGCCTGGGTCGGGTCCACGGCGACGTACAAGGGCAGCCCGTCCTTCGTCGCCGAGCGGCTCACCTTGTACCTGCCGATCGCGACCGTGGCGACATAGCTCGCCATCGGCTCGGCAGTGTGCCAACGGAAGGTCGTACGGCCCTTCCTGGTCGACTCGCCTGCGGGCTCCCCGTTGGAGACGGCCGTCAGTCCCTTCGGCACGGTCACCGCGATGTCGTACGTCGCCTTGTCGGAGGGGTGGTTGTTGCCGGGGAACCAGGCCATGGACCCGGTCGGCTCGCCGAGGCCCACCGCGCCGTCGGCGGTCGGCAGCCAGCCCTCCTTCGAACCGTCCGCGTCGGTGATCGTCGGCGGCCTGCCCGAGTAGCGGACCGTCGTACGGAAGGTCTCGCCCTTGTCGAGGTCCTCGTGCGGGCGCACGGTCAGCTCCTGGCCGCTGCGGTTCCAGCGGGCGCCCCGCCCCTCGACGGTGACGCCGCCGACGTCCAGCCCCTTCAGGTCGAGGTCGAACGCGCTGAGGTCCTGGGTGGCACGCGCCGTGATCTCGGCGGTGCCGGTGAGCTTGTGCGCCTCGGGGTCGTAGGCGAGGGCCAGGGTGTAGTGCGTGACGTCGTAGCCGCCGTTGCCGGCCTTCGGGAAGTACGGGTCGCGGACGCCGGCGGCGCCGGGGGTGCCGTGCACACCACCGCCGCCGCATGCGGCGAGGCCGAGGCAGAGTGTCAGGGACACGGCGAAGGGAGCGGCGGCGGATGATCGGGGCACGCCCGTGATCCTAAGCGGACGGTTGCCCGGACTACGGATGTTCGCCCGATCTTCGGGTCATATGAGCAGCGCGCCGGGCCGCGCCGTGGGCATCGGGCGCCCGTGACACCATCACCTACGTGCTCGACATCGGCTACGCCCTCTCCAACCGCTTCCCGGACCCGCCGCAGACGGACTACCGGCGCGCGGACGTCCGCACCCTGCGCCACGACCTGTTCTGCGGTGACGTCTACCTCGCCGACACCAAGGCGGACCGGGAGCTGTCCACAGCCTGGGGATGGGTGCCGGTGCTCGACTTCGCGTGGGCGCTGTGCGACATCGTCGAGCAGATCGACCGCGACCCGCGCGGCAGCCGGGCCTCCCGCCCTCAGCACGCGGAGCTCGACTTCACCGAGTCGACGGACCGCATGCTCTTCGAGCGCCGTTTCGGCTGGGTGGACGTCGAGGCGGACTGGATGCACCGGGACGAGGAGCCGCTGACCTTCTCCCACGCCGAACTCCGCCGTGAGGCCCGCGATTTCCTGCACGACCTGCTCGCGGACCTCACGGACCTGCACGACGACCTCGCCGAGAACCCGGCGATCTGGACACTCCAGGCGCGGTATCCCCGGGTGAGCTAGAACCCTTCCGGGAGCCCTGTCCGGGGTACGGGCCTCAGCGTTCGCCCTTCCTCAGGCGGAGCTGGGCGTGGATCGCCTTGAGGGCGTCGCCCTCGCCCGACTCGGGGATGGAGGGAGACAGGCCGCCCGTCTCGTCCGAGCCGTCCTCCATGGCGATGCTCACATGCGTGACGACTTCGATGCCGTTTCCGCTCGCCACCTCCAGCCGGAACTCACGGGCCTGAGTGACCTGGTAGCGCCGACTGTTCCTGGAGGACTCGTTCAGGTCCCCTCGCAGGGCGTTGCCCGACCGGTGGTTGGTGTGCGTGGTGAGGGAGACGATGTCGCGGTAGTAGTACTCGTACGTCTTGTCCTCCAGCAGTTCGCCGGTGACGAAGTCCCATGTGCACAGACAGGCACTGAGGTGGGACTCGGTCATCGCGACCAGGACGGCCCGGTAGCGGGAGAAGCGGACGATCCCGTCCCCGCCGACCTGGATCTCGGAGTTGACGTCCTGCCCGTACAGCGGCACCAGCCGGGTCACCAGCTTCAGGCCGGAGATGTTCATCCGCTGGTGCGCGTGCTGGGCGACGAACGCCTTGTCCTCGTCGAACCACTGCGCGACCTGCGCGTCGGTGGGCCGCGGGTGGCTCGCCTCCCACGCCGTGTCGTACTCCTTCTTCTTCTCCAGATACCGGCCCGCCGCCTTCACCCCGACGATCGCGCCCGCGACCAGCAGCACGAAACCGAGGAACGCGCCGCCGCCGGACGCGGCGATCAGGGTGATCAGTCCGATGACGGCGCCGCCACCGCCGCCCAGCATGAGCGCCTGGTCGGTGCTCGCGTCCAGCGGTTCGGGCACCGGGGTGAAGTACTTCCGCATGAGCTTCGCGCGCTCGGTGTTGCGGCCCCGGGGTTCGCGGTGCCGGCCCGACTGCGGCAGCGGCGCCACCCCGACCCGCTCGACGAGGGCGCGCCACACCGCGGACTCCGTCGCCTCGACGAGCGTGACGATCTCCATGATGTGGCGTACGTCGGCGTCGTCGGCGGAGGCCATCAGTTCGCGCGGGGTCGGCGACTCGTACGCCCGTCCCTGGCCCTCGTAGTGGTCGTCGCGCAGCACGGCCCACAGCGCGTAGGCGTGCGGGCGGGCGCCGGGTGCGCGCACGGCCGCCTGGAGCTGCTCCTCGACGGAGCGGACCGTGGGCCCGTCGACGGTGCGCGGGGTGCGGCCCGCGAGCATGGCGAGGGCGAGGTAGTAGCGCAGGTCGCCGTCCGCGTCGCCCTGCTCGATCGCCTTGCGGAAGCGGGCCTCCGCCTCCGGGTACAGCCGGGCTTGCAGCGCCTGGATGCCGAGATAGCGGTGGTTCTCGTCCTTGCCGAAGTGGAAGTTGAACGTGTCCGCGTTGAACTGATTGCCGACGTGCTGCCCCTGCTGGTCGTAACTGGTCATGCCTGCCCCCCGAACAACGCCCTGACCAGGCCTTCCGCTTGACCGATGAGTGGCGCGAGGGCGCTCACACCGGCGAGCGCCGCGCTCAGTCGCTCGACCAGAACGGTGAGCCGACGCTTCTTGACCTGCTCGGCGGCCGGATCACCCGCTTCGGCGGCCTCGGCCCGCTGCGCCTCCCCGAGCACGCCGACCGCGCCCGCGTACGTCTCGTCGTCGATCCCCTTCTCGCGATGCAGCTTCCCCACCGCATCGAGCAGCTCGGCGAACACCTCCCGCAATGCCGCGTCCCCCGAACCGCCCCCCTGCACCACTCCGGTCCCCCCGAAGTCCTTCACGGTCACCGTCTCGGCGTTGACCTGGTTCCCGACCGTCTGGCCCGTCTGATTGAAGGTAGCCATGCCGATGTTCCCCCCTGCTGTTCCCCTTGGTCACAGGCGCCAGGAACGCGTGGTTCCGGGCGCCCGAGAACTGCAGAGCGTAATGGCAATTCATGCGACAAGCATTGAATTCAACTAAGCCGGTAAATTCTGTCAATAAGCTAAGAAAATGGACCGGAACAGCCGCCGAGTCAGTCAATTCAGATCGCTATGCGGATCACATCGCTGTGCGGATCACATGCAGCCGCGGCTCGCTCCTCCACCGCGCAGACCGTCACTCCTGACCGAGCGCCTCCACCCGCACCCCCATCTCCGCGGCCAGCACCGGCGCCAGGTCCAGCAGTTGGCTCGGGCTGATCACCGCCCCCGCCAGCCGGTCCACGCCGCGCGCGATCTCCAGCTCGGCCGCCCGGCGCAGGTCCACGTCGACCAGCGTCGCCGCGCTGAGGTCGGCCCCCTTCAGCACGCAGTCCACGAACTCCACGCGCTCCAGCCGGGCACCCCCGAAGTCCGGCTCGACCAGGACGCACCCCTCGAAGACGACGTCCTTGAGCCGGGCCCGGCGCAGGTTCAGATAGTCGATCTTCCCGCCGCGGATGAGCACCCGCTCCAGCACGGAACCGTGCAGCTGCACCCCGCCCAGCCGGGCGTCCACCAGCTCGACGTCACGCAGCGTGGACTCGGCGAGGTCGGTGCCGACACCCCGTATGCCCGTCAGCACGGAGTCCAGCACGCGCGCGTGGTGCAGTCGCGTCTCGTCCAGCGCGCACCCTCTCAGCGCGCAGTCCATGAAGCGGGCGCCCCCGCCGTCCTGCCCCGCGAAGTCCGCCTCCTGGAACTCCAGCCCGTCGTAGTCCCCGTCGGGCTCCAGCTCCGAGCCGTCGTACGGATCGAGGGGCGGCAGCCGCACCTCCGGCCGCCGTGCCCCCTTCACACCGGTCCCACCTGCTGCTCGCCTCACCATGCCCCCATGCTGCACCCCAGCACTGACAACCCGCCCTGACCTGCCCGTTCGCGGCCCATGTCACATTCCGGGTGCCGGAATCAGTCAGTACTGCAGGAAGGCAACGCATCCGGACGACAGGGAGACCCCCAGCCATGCACCGCATCACCGTCATCGGCGGCGGCTTCGCCGGACTCAC
Organism: Streptomyces sp. NPDC005485; assembly: GCF_040606085.1. Lineage (NCBI taxonomy): Bacteria > Bacillati > Actinomycetota > Actinomycetes > Kitasatosporales > Streptomycetaceae > Streptomyces > Streptomyces sp. NPDC005485. Next base: position 12,425 of record NZ_JBEXDZ010000138.1, read on the forward strand.
CGCGGCCATAACCGCCGCCGAGGCGGGCGCCAAGGTCACCGTGTACGAGGCGCACCACACCCTCGGCGGCCGGGCCCGCACCGCCGAGGGGCCGTACCGCACGAACGAGGGGCCGCACGCCCTCTACAGCGGCGGCCCGCACTGGACCTGGCTCAAGCAGCGCGACCTGATCGGCCCGCTCGCGCCCATCCCGCCCCTGGAGGCGGCCCGGCTCCGGCTGCACCACAAGGGGGCCCTGCGCCGCACCCCGCCCTTCGCGATGCTCAAGCTGCTCCGCCGTACGGCCCAACAGGCGCCCGTCGACGTCGACTTCATGACCTGGGCGAGCAACCAGGCGGGCGAGGAGGGCGCCCGCGCCGCAGCGCACTACTCCGCCGTCGCCCTCTTCCACCACGACCCCGGCTCCCTCTCCGCGGCCTTCGTGCAGGAACGCCTGCGCCGCGCCACGAAGTTGCCCCCGGAGGCGCACTACCCGCGCGGCGGCTGGGCGAGCGTCATCGACAAGATGGCGGCCCGCGCCTGGAATCTCGGCGTCCGCATGGAGACCCTGTCCAGGGTCGACACCCTTCCCGTCGACCAGGGGCCCGTCATCGTCGCCACCTCCCTCGACGCCGCCCGCCGCCTCCTCAGGGACGACTCCCTCACCTGGACCGGCGGACGCACCGCCCTCATCGACCTCGCCGTCCGCACGCGCCGCGGTGACGCGTTCGCCGTCTCCGACCTGGACGCGCCCGGCTGGATCGAACGGTTCACCGCCCAGGACCACACCCTCGCCCCGGCCGGCGAGCAGCTCATCCAGGGCCAGTTCCCGATCGCACCGCACGAGTCCCGGGCGGACGGCATCGCGCGCGCGGAGCACCTTCTCGACCTCGCGTTCGAGGGCTGGCGCGAGCGCGTGACCTGGCGGCGGGAGGCCCTCGCGCAGGGGCGTACGGGCGCGGTCGATCTGCCCGGCACCAGCTGGCGCGACCGGCCCCGGATCGAGCGCGGTGACGGGGTGTATCTGGCGGGAGATCAGGTAGCCGCCCCTGGTGTGCTGTCGGAGGTGTCGTTCAACAGCGCCATGGAGGCCGTGGCGCTGGCGCTCAGGATCCGGGAACGCCTTGACCTCAAGCGAGCTTGAGGTTGAAGAGTGGGCCTCCTGCGAACGAGGAACCGCCATCCGGCAACCGGGACCACCAAAGAGGGAGCCCCACCATGCACGCCGTCCGCCTGCACACCTTCGGACCGGCCGAGAACCTCACCTACGAGAAGACCGAGGACCCCGAGCCGGGCCCCGGCCAGGTCCGGATCGCCGTGTCCGCGGCGGGCGTGCACCTCCTCGACGCCGCGCTGCGCGAGGGCGCGCAGGGCCCGGCCCCGGCGCCCACCGTCCTGCCGACGGTCCCGGGCCGCGAGGTGGCCGGCACGGTCGAGTCCCTCGGTGAGGGGGTCGCCGACCTGTGGCTCGGCAAGCGCGTGGTCGCCCATCTCGGCTTCGCTCCCGGCGGCTACGCCGAGCTGGCCGTCACGAACGTCGAACGCCTGCATGAGATCCCGGAGAACCTCGACTTCGCCGAGGCCGTCGCCATGATCGGCACAGGGCGTACGACGATGGGGATCCTGCAGTTCGCGTCGCTGGGCCCCGCTTCCGTGGTCGTCATCCCCGCCGCCGCGGGCGGTGTCGGCACCCTCCTCGTGCAGTACGCGAAGCACGCGGGCGCCACCGTGATCGGCCTCGCGGGCGGCCCGGAGAAGGTGGCCCGCGTCCGCGCGAACGGCGCCGACCTCGCGCTCGACTACACCGACCCGAGCTGGGTCGAACAGGTCAGCGAATACCGAGGCCGGGTCGACCTCGTCCTCGACGGCGTCGGCGGCGAGGTCGCCGAGGCCTCGGTCGGCCTCCTCGGCCCCGCCGGCAAGCACCTGGTCTTCGGCTGGTCCGCCCAGGGCGTCTCCCAGGGGCGGCCCCTGCTGATCGACGGCGTGTCCGAGCAGGTACTCGGCCCCGTGATGCTCGGCAAGGCCGGCGGCCCCGACCCCGTACGCACGCTGGAACTGCGCGCCCTCACCGAGGCCGCCGCCGGCCGCCTCACCCCCGCCGTACAGCGCTTCCCCCTCGCCGAGGCCGCCGCCGCTCACCGGGCGCTCGAAAACAGGAACACGATCGGAAAGGTGGTATTGGAGCCGTGAAGAACCCATCCACGCCCAAAGATGCGATACGTACTGAAGATGCGACGCATTCCGATTCATGGTCTTCTGGCCAGGTGAGCGTCACCCGAACGGGCGAACCCGAGGGCGCCGACCCCCGCCGCTGGTGGGGTCTGGTGATCATCGCCCTCGCGCAGCTGATGGTGGTGCTGGACGCGACGATCGTGAACATCGCGCTCCCCTCCGCCCAGCGCGCGCTGGACATGTCCGACGGCAACCGCCAGTGGGTCATCACCGCCTACACCCTGGCCTTCGGCGGACTTCTCCTGCTCGGCGGCCGCATCGCCGACCTCGTCGGCCGCAAGCGCACCTTCATCATCGGACTCATCGGCTTCGCCGGGGCCTCCGCACTCGGCGGCGCGGCCACCTCGTCCGGCATGCTCTTCGGCGCCCGCGCCCTCCAGGGCGCCTTCGCCGCCGTCCTCGCGCCCTCCGCCCTCTCCCTGCTCACGACCACGTTCACCGACCCGAAGGAGCGCGGAAAGGCCTTCGGGATCTACGGCGCCCTGGCCGGCAGCGGCTCCGCGATCGGCTTCATCGCGGGCGGCCTGCTGACGGAGTACCTGAACTGGCGCTGGTGCCTGTACGTCAACATCCCCATCGCGGTCATCGCCGTCTTCGGCGCCCTCGCCCTGCTCCACGACCGCCCGGGCCACACGGGCGCCCGCCTCGACGTACCCGGTGCCCTGATGGGCTGCGGCGGCCTCGTCGCGATCGTCTACGGCTTCAGCGAGGCCGAACCGCGCGGCTGGAGCGACCCCCTCGTCGTCACGATGTTCGCCGTCGGCGTCGTCCTGCTCGCGACCTTCGTGTGGTGGCAGACCCGGGCGCCGAGCCCGCTGCTGCCGCTGCACATCATCAAGGACCGCAACCGCGCCGGCTGCTTCCTGACCATGGGTCTCGCCGTCATCGGCATGTTCGGCATGTTCCTGTTCATGACCTACTACCTCCAGGTCATCCTCGGCTACTCGCCCGTGAAGACGGGCATGGCGTTCCTGCCCCTGACGGTCGCGATCATCATCGGCTCGACGCAGATCTCGGCCCGGCTGATGAACCATGTCGCGCCGCGCATGCTGATGGTCCCCGGAATGATCCTCGCGGCGAGCGGCATGCTGGTCTTCACCCAGCTCGAAGTCGACTCCTCGTACGCGACCCATCTGCTGCCCGGCCTGCTCCTGATGGGCCTCGGCATGGGCCTCACCTTCATGCCGGTGTTCGCCACCGCCACCGCCGGGGTCGCCCCGCAGGACGCGGGCGTGACCTCCGCGACCGTCAACACCTCGCAGCAGGTGGGCGGTTCGATCGGTACGGCGCTGCTGAACACCATCGCCACGACCAGCAGCACCGCCTACGTCGCCGCCCACCTCCGGGGCCCCGCCCACCGGGACCTGATCATCCGCGAGGGCGTGGTGCACGGCTACACGGTCGCCCTGTGGTGGGCCGTCGGCATCCTGCTCCTGGCCGGCCTGATCGCGGGCCTCATGGTGACGGCGAAGGCCCCCAAGCACGCGCCGACGGCAGGGGCGCCCGTACCCGAGTCGGTGGGTTAGCCGGTCGGGGCAGCGGCGGAGCCCCGCACAGGACTCCGCCCCTGCCCCTCACTCACCCGGGATCCGCGATCAGCGCAGCTTGCGTGCGTCGATCGCCCAGATGCCTCGCCCGTGCGTGGCCGCGTACAGCCGCCCGTCGGGGCCGGTGCGCAGTTGCAGCACGGCCGTCGTGGGCAGGTTGTCCCCGGCGACCTTCCAGCCGGAGCGGGACGAGCTCCGCACCAGAACCCCGAGGTCGGTGCCGACCGCGATGGTCCCGCCCTTCAGCAGGGCCACCGAGTTGGCGGGCACGTCCGGCAGGTTCCCGGAGACGTCCTTCCAGCTGACCCCGCCGTTCTTCGTCTCGAACAGGTGACCGACACCCGCGCCCGGCCCCTCGGTCCACTTCCGGGAGAAGCCGTTGACCGCGAGGAGGACATGGCCGCTGTCGGCGGGGTCGATGGCGAACCCGGACAGATAGCGGTTGGGCACGGTCCCGTCCACCGGCAGCGTCAATTGGTGCCAGCCGGTGCCGTCGGCGTTGCCGACCGCGATGCCCCGGGTGAAGCCCTGGTTGTTGCACGGGCCGCACCAGGCCGCGTACACCTTGCCGCCGGAGGAGGCGACGGCCGTGGCCGTGCGCCCCTCGCCCAGGTCGTACGCCCCGAACCACTCGCCACCGCTGCGGATCGCGTACCCGTGACTGTTGATCCACACGTGCCGGCCGCCCGCGACCCAGGTGTTCTTGTTCTTGATGTCGGCGTTCAGCGGGGCGATGAAGCGGGCCTCGCCGGTCGCGCTGTCCGGCGGCGCCACGGACCAGGAGGTCGCCTTCGACGGATCGGTGACCCAACTCCCGTCGTTCACCGCACAGTTGTTGGTGACCGAGACCGCCAGATACACGTACTCCTGCGCGATGTTGCACCCGTTGGCCGGATCGGCGAGCGAATCGCCGCCGTCACCACCGAAGTTGGAGCCCATCACCCGGTCGCCGGGACGCAGCATCGACTGCCCGTTGTCCTGCAGACCGCCGGTGATCGCGAGCCCGCGCCCGGCGGGATCGGCCCCGACGCCCACCGAGTAGTACTGCAGCGCGTCCATCGTGCCGTCGTTGAGCGGACGCCAGTCGGTGGCGTGACCCTCCGCGTTCGCGGCACCGCTCACCGGCCGCCGGTAGGTGCCGCCGTCGTCGCCGACGATCACATACGGCTTGCCCCCGTTGCTCCCGATCGTCACCGCGTGCTGGTCGGGGTGCGTGGTGGCCGGGCAGTCGCCGCTCTGCTTCGAGGGGTCGATGGACCAGCAGGGGAAACCGAAGTTCCAGTACGGCCCCGGGGTCGTCCAGTGCGTCCCGCCGTCCTTCGTCTCGAAGACCTCCTCCAGACCCGCGTACACATGGTCGGGGTTCTTCGGATCGACGGTGAGGAACTGGTTGTACCAGGCCTGGATACCCGGCTGGTAGCCCGCACCCGTCAGCGCCGAGCCCGAGTCCCTCAGCTGCGCATAGTCGGCGATCCTCGTCCAAGGCCCGGTCGGGGAGCCCGACTTGGAGACGAAGATGCCCTCCAGCCCGCTGTCCGGGTTCTCGGCCGTCATCTCCGGCGACTGATCGATGGCGTAGTAGCGCGAGCCGTCGGCGCTGCGCGCGAAGGTGACGTTGCCGACGTCCTCGCTGTTGCTCGGCAGGTCACCGAGACCGCTCAGCCGCGCCCAGCCGCCCGCCCCCTTCGCGTAGAACCCGTTGTACGTGTCGCCGCCGCGCCAGCCCACGGCGAGCACGACCTTGCCCGGGTTCTTCGGGTCGATCGCGATGTCGCTGGTGATGTTCTTGTACGCGGCGTCGGGGTCGTCGTCCTTCGGGCCGCCGGGCAGGTAGTCGGGGTTGGGCGCGAACTCCAGCTTCCAGGCGCCCTTCAGGGACTTCGTCGAGTGGCTCCACACGCCGCGCGTGGTCGCCGCCCACACCTTGGAACCGGCGAACCGCAGCGCGTTGATCGACGTCGACTCCAACTCGTCGCCGCCGACCCGGTCATGGCGGCCGAAACTGCCCTTGCGCGGATCGGCGAGGACGTACACCCCGGTGCCGAGGAACGAGGTCGCGCTGGTGTTCGCCTCACCGGTGGCGTACCAGAGGCGGCCGCGGCCGTCGAGCTGCAGGTCGCCGGTGGACAGGGCGGGCAGCCGGTCGGAGATGTTCGTCCACTGCCCGCCACCCGAACGGGACCTGAAGACACCACCGTTGGCGGAGCCCGCGTACACATACCCGTGGCTGTCGGCCGCGAGCCCGGTCACCCGCCCGGTGACCCTGCCCGCGCCACCGCTGGAGTTGGAGTTGACGTCGCGGTAGCGGGGGTCGTCGGAGTCGTACGGCAGCTTCGTCAGATCGCTCCAACTCCCGCCGGTGTGCGGAAGATCGGAGAGTTCGGCGTACGCCGCCCCGTAGGCGCCCGGCGCCACGATGCCCGGCGAGGTCCGCGCCTCGGCGTACTGGTCCGCCTGCTCGGCTATGTTCCCCGACTCGTCCTCGTCCTCCTCCCCCGGATCCTCCGCGAACGCGGAGAGGCCCTTCTGCTGGTGCAGAAGGGCCTGTTGCCTGAGCGTTCGAACGCCGAAGGGGTCGTTTCCGCCGCCGGACGCCGCCTGGGCCTGCGTAACAGTCAGTCCCAGCGCGGCAGTTGCGGCGAACACCGCCCACACGCGTCTTCTTCGTCGGCCACCTGCTGCCATGGTTCTGCCCTCCCCTGAGGAAGCCTTGGCGTACATGACACGAGCTGCCACACAGCTTTTACGGGAAGGGAGTTATGAGAGGTCTGTGAGACGGCAATGAGAACGCAAAGCTTGTCCTGAACCAGCCGCGCCACACGGCCGGGCGACCTCGGCGGCGCGCCCAACGGGCTCAGTGCCGCCCGGCCACCCGGTCCGCCAGCCGTGCGAGCCGTGACGACTCCGCGCTGTGCGTGCTCAGTTCACGGCGGTCCGCCGTCCGATAGGTGGCGTACATGCCGTGCACGCCGAGCCAACGGAAGGGCTCCGGCTCCCAGTTGCGGACCTTGTGGTTCACCCAGGGGAGATCGGTCAGCTCCGTCGGCCCCGACTGCCCCGAGTCCTGCTGGACGAGGTCGCGCAGGGTGCGGGCGGCGAGGTTGGTGGTCGCGACGCCGGAACCGACATAGCCGCCGGCCCAGCCGAGCCCCGTGGAACGGTCCAGCGTCACCGTGGCGCACCAGTCGCGCGGCACGCCCAGCACACCCGACCAGGCGTGCTCGATACCGACGCCGGCCAGCGCGGGGAAGAAGCGGACCAGGATCTCGCGCAGCGCCTCGATCGTCGCCGGCTGCGTCCGCCCGTCGTTGTCCGTCCGCGAACCGAAGCGGTAGGGGATGCCGCGGCCGCCCAGCGCGATCCGGCCGTCGGCGGTGCGCTGCGCGTACATGTACGCGTGCGCCATGTCGCCCAGCGTCTCCCGGCCCTCCCAGCCGATCGCCGCCCACTGCTCGTCGGTCAGCGGCTCGGTCGCGATCATCGACGAGTTCATCGGCAGCCAGGTCCGCTTCTGCCCCTTGATCGAGGCCGTGAAGCCCTCGGTGCAGCGCAGCACATAGGGCGCCCGGACAGTGCCGTACGGCGTCACCGCGTGCTTCGGGCGGATCTCCGTCACCGGCGTCTGCTCGTGGATCGTGACCCCCAGCGCCTCCACGGCGGCCGCGAGCCCCTTCACCAGCTTCACCGGGTGCAGCCGAGCCCCGTGCGGGGTCCACGTGGAGCCGACCGCGTCCGCGACCCGGATCCGCTCCGCGGTCTCCCGCGCGCCGTACAGCTCACGGTCCTTCTCGCCGTACGCCGACTCGGTCGCGTGGAAGTCCTTGAGCCGGGCCAACTGGGCGGGGGTGTACGCCGCTTCAAGCACGCCACCCTGGTGGATGTCCGCGTCGATGCCCTCGTCCGCCGCAACCCGGACGACCTCGCCGACGGTCTCGTTCATGGCCTGCTGAAGACGTACGGCGGCCTCGCGGCCGTGCAGCTTCGCGTACCGGTCACGGCCCGCGATGCCGTTGTAGAGCCAGCCGCCGTTGCGCCCCGAGGCGCCGTACCCGCAGAACTTCTGCTCCAGGACCGTGATCCGCAGGAACGGTGCCGCCTTCTTCAGGTAGTACGCCGTCCACAGGCCCGTGTAGCCGCCGCCGACGATGACGACGTCGGCGCTCGCGTCACCGGGCAGGGGTTCGCGGGGCGCGGGGACGCCGTCCTGCGCGTACCAGAAGGAGATTCCACCGTTGACGGTGGTGGCCGTGCTGCTCATGGCCCGGACGTTAACCCCTCAGGACCGCCCATGTCTCCTTCGGATTCCATGCTTTTCCACGCCCTCTGACCAGCGGATAACAGCCGAGACCGATCACCACGGAGAGGAAGTGCCCGAAATCTGTGAAGGTCCGGCTGGTCGCCAGCGGCACCGCGTACACGACCAGAACCCCGCCCAGATACACATACCGCCACGGCGCCGCGATCCGGTACGCCAGCACGGCGACGACACCCGCCAGCGCGTAACTCACCCCGATGTCCAGGGTGTTGACCGCCGAGTGCGGCGCCGCCCCGCGCCGGATCGCATCCAGCAGCGCGAGCTCGCTCACCAGCGTGGCCAGCACGTGCGCGGCCGCGCAGACCGCCAGCCAGCGCGCGGTACCGAGCCATCGCTCCGCCTGCGCGTGGAACACCGTGTACAGCACCGCGTACGGAATCCAGTGCCCGCCGTCGATCCACATCGCACTGGAGATCAGCACCCGCACCGGGTTGTTCGACAACTCGTGGATGTTCGTGGACCGCTGCCGCAGGAACTCGTCCTCGAACTCCGGCGACATCTGGTGCACGGCCACCGTCGTCACGAACAGCACCGCCAGCCAGACGTACGTCCCGGGGGCGCTGCGGACGTACGCCCACACCTTCCGCGGGCCGCTCGGAAATCGCATGCCCCGATTCACGCACGTGGGTAGCGTCGAAGGGGTGATCGACATTCCCGATGAACTGATCGCCTCACAGCACGAGTACAACAAAGACGCGGGCCGCGCGTTCATCGCGGCCCTCCCGCACCGGGCGGCGGACTTCCTCGACCGCTGGGAACTGCGCCTCGACGGCCCGTCGATGTACGGCATGTGCGCCCTGGTCCTCCCGGTGCGCCGCACCGACGGCAGCAAGGCCGTGCTCAAGCTCCAGCACCTCGACGAGGAGACCGCGGGAGAGCCTCTCGCGCTGCGCGTCTGGGCCGGCGACGGTGCCGTACGACTCCTGGAGTACGACGAGCCGACGGGCACCCTCCTCCTCGAACGGCTCGACGCGGCCCGCATGCTGACGCACCTCCCCGACGCCCGCGAGGCCGTCCTCGTCATCGCCCGGCTACTGGCCCACCTGACCGCCGTACCGGCCCCGGCGGGGCTACGGCGGCTCGGCGACATCGCCACGGCGCTGCTGGCACGAACCCCGGCCGCACTCCCGCGGATCCCCGACCCCTCCGACCGCCGCCTGATCGCCGACTGCGCCGCGGCCCTGCGCGAGGTGGCGGACACCCCCGGCGACCGCCTCCTGCACTGGGACCTCCACTACGACAACGTCCTCGCCGCCGACCGCGCCCCCTGGCTCGCCATCGACCCCAAGCCGCTCTCCGGCGACCCCGGCTTCGAACTCTTCCCCGCCCTCGACAACCGCTTCGACCCCGCCGACATCCGCTGGCGCTTCGACGCGATGACCGACGTACTCGCCCTCGACCGGGCCCGAGCACGGTCCTGGACCCTGGCCCGCGTACTCCAGACCACCCTGGGCGAGACCGAGTCCGGCCGCCCCCCGGCACCGGACCACCTCGAAATCGCCCGCCACCTGCGCAACCACTAAAAAAAGCCCAGGCCACAACCTATGACCTGGGCCCCACAGAGCCCCCTGTCGGATTCGAACCGACGACCTACGCATTACAAGTGCGTTGCTCTGGCCATCTGAGCTAAGGAGGCGTGCACGCGCGCGTGGTGGCTGTGTGCCCGTGCAGTGTACCCACGTCGGCAGGGGGGTCCGTCGAAAATTTCGGCGAACTTCACTGGCCCTGGAGTACTGACAGAACACATGAACGCCAGGTAGCGTCCTGAGACAGTTCACTCGTGTGGACTACACCACTGTGAACCGTTTCGCAGTGGATCACCACCTTTACAACGGATCGTCCGGCACGTTCCTGCCGGTGAAGGGGGCCTCAGACCCATGGCCACTGTTTCGTTCGACAAGGCGACCCGGATCTACCCGGGCACCGAGAAGCCCGCTGTCGATGCTCTGGAGATCGACATCGAGGACGGCGAGTTCCTCGTCCTCGTCGGTCCCTCCGGCTGCGGCAAGTCCACCTCGCTCCGCATGCTCGCGGGGCTCGAGGACGTGAACGGCGGCGCCATCCGCATCGGCGACCGCGACGTCACGCACCTGCCGCCCAAGGACCGGGACATCGCCATGGTGTTCCAGAACTACGCGCTGTACCCGCACATGACCGTCGCCGACAACATGGGCTTCGCGCTCAAGATCGCCGGCGTCAACAAGTCCGAGATCCGCCAGAAGGTGGAGGACGCGGCGAAGATCCTCGACCTCACCGACTACCTCGGCCGCAAGCCGAAGGCGCTCTCCGGTGGTCAGCGCCAGCGTGTCGCCATGGGTCGCGCCATCGTGCGTGAGCCGCAGGTGTTCCTCATGGACGAGCCGCTGTCGAACCTCGACGCCAAGCTCCGTGTCTCCACCCGTACGCAGATCGCGTCGCTGCAGCGCCGCCTCGGCATCACCACCGTCTACGTCACCCACGACCAGGTCGAGGCCATGACGATGGGCGACCGTGTGGCCGTACTGAAGGACGGTCTGCTCCAGCAGGTCGACTCGCCGCGCAACATGTACGACCGGCCCGCCAACCTCTTCGTCGCCGGGTTCATCGGCTCTCCCGCCATGAACCTCGTCGAGGTCCCGATCACCGACGGTGGCGTGAAGTTCGGCAACAGCGTCGTGCCGGTCAGCCGTGAGGCCCTCTCGGCCGCCGCGGACAAGGGCGACCGCACCGTCACGGTCGGCGTCCGTCCCGAGCACTTCGACATCGTCGAGCAGGGCGGCGCCGCCGCGAAGACGCTCACCAAGGAGACGGAGGACGCCCCGGCCGGTCTCGCCGTCTCCGTGAACGTCGTCGAGGAGCTCGGCGCCGACGGTTACGTCTACGGCAGCTCCAAGATCGGTGACGACCTCAAGGACCTGGTCGTCCGCGTCAGCGGCCGCGCGGTCCCGGACAAGGGCGCCACGCTGCACGTCGTGCCGCGCCCGGGCGAGATCCACGTGTTCTCGACCTCCACGGGCGAGCGCCTCACCGACTGACCGTCGGAGCCGCTCCCATCCCCGTAAGGGGTGAATTCCCCCAAGTTGACGAAGAAGGCCCCGCAACCTGCTGCGGGGCCTTCTTCGTTGTCGACAAATACCCCGGCAGACCGGTCATTTCGATACGTGTACGTCAACCCGCTACCCCGAATTCGGCACTTTCCCGTCCCCCGAATTGGTGACTAAATGTCGCCAAATCATCACCCCGCGCTACCCTCACTCGCGTGAAGCACTCCACCACTAACCAACGGACCCGGCATGGCCGTGGCCCCGCCCGCCGGATCGGCCGCACCCTCGCCCTCGTTCTGCCTGTCGTCCTGGTGCTCTCCGGGACACTCGCGGTCACCCGAGTCAACTGGTCGGGGAACTCCTCGGACTCGGTGCTCACCGCCTCCTCCGAGGACGTGTCCGCGCGCGCCTCGTCCCGCGCCCCGCAGGACGTCCTGCGCGACAGACTCCTGCTGGAACTCCAGGAGGACAACCCCGGCGTCGCCCTCACCCATCTCCAGGAGGCGGTGAACGGTCACCCGTCACTGACGAAGCACTGCGTCTCCATCGCCCGCGCCCTCGGCCGCGCCGCGGTCCGCGTGTACGGGCCCACCCGCGCCCAGTCGTACGCCCGGCCCGTCTGCGACACCGCCTTCGCCTCCGGCGTCGCGGCCCGGCAGAGCTGAGCGGCGGGCAGCGGCTGACCAAGGAACGGTTGCCCCAGAAATTCGCGGGCGGGGCGCGACGTACAGTTCGGTCATGACCGATCCGAACGCCGCGTCGCGCCCCGTTCAAGCCGTTGTCCTGGCCGGCGGCCAGGGCTCTCGGCTGCGTCCCTACACCGACGACCGGCCAAAGCCGATGGTCGAGATCCCCGGCACCGGGACCCCGATCATCGGCCACCAGCTGACCTGGCTGGCCGAAGAGGGCGTCACCGACGTGGTCGTCAGTTGCGGCCATCTCGCCGATGTCCTCCAGAAGTGGCTGGACTCGGCCGACCTTCCGGTGAACGTCACCACGGTCGTCGAGAACGAGCCCCTCGGCCGCGGCGGCGGCCTCAAGTACGCCGCCGCGCATCTGCCGCACCCGGACAAGCCGTGGTACGCGACCAACGGCGACATCTGGACCCGCTTCTCGCTGCGCGACATGGCGGACTTCCACACCGAGCGCGACGCGGTCGCCACCCTCGCGCTGGCCCGCCCCCGCATCCCGTGGGGCGCCGTCCAGACGGACGGCTTCGGCCACATCACGGACTTCATCGAGTCCCCGCCGACCCCGTTCGAGATCAACGCGGGCGTCTACGTCTTCGCCCCCGAGTTCGCCTCCCTGCTCCCCGAGCGCGGCGACCACGAGCGCACCACGTTCCCGCACCTGGCCCGCGAACGCCGCCTGGCCGGCTTCCCGCTCCCGCAGGGCTCCTACTGGCGCGCCATCGACACCGCCAAGGACCTCACGGAGGCCGCCAAGGAGCTCGCCACCCTGGGGCGTTGAGCAGCCGCCACAGAGCCTTGTGTACGTCGATGGGGGGGGCGGCCCGGCCCGGCGGGGGCCCCCCCCCGGGGAGCCCGCAGCCCGCGGACCGGAGGCGGC